>JACRCT010000981.1 GCA_016218885.1 Deltaproteobacteria bacterium
ACGACACAATACTCTGCCTATTGATCTTCCTCCCATGCCAGTGTCGTCTCCGCCGGCGGCCGAGCGTCTCGCGCCGCCCGTCGCCGAGGAGCGGCGCGCTGGACCCGCCGATCGGCGAGCCGAGACCCAGCCCGTGCAGCCCGAGGCCGAGCGCCGCCGCCATCAGCGACGCCGGGCTCCTCGGCCCATCGATCCCACGCCCATTGGCTTCGCCGATGCCCAGAAGGAGCTGGCTTCCATCAGCGATCGCGAAGACATCGCCCGAATCGTGCTGCGCTTTGCCGCGGGCAAGTTCCGACGGGCGCTGCTGCTCAACATCCAGCGCGACACCGCCATCGGGTGGCTGGGGGCGGGAGCGGGTCTCGACCCGCGGGTGGTTCCCAAGGTCGCGCTCTCGCTGAAGAAGGCGTCGGCCTTCAAGCTGGTCCGCGACAGCCGAAGCCACTACCTGGGGCCCCTGCGCCGCGACTTCCCGACGGTGGTGTTCCTGCGCTCGCTGGGAGGGGGTGAGCCGCGCACCGCGCTGCTGATGCCGCTGCTCGCCGCGGGGCGAGTGGTGAACATCCTCTACGTCGACGGCGGCCCGGAGCGCTTCACTCCCCCGGACGTGGGCGAGCTCCTGATCCTCGCCCAGCGAGTCGGCCGCTCCTTCGAAGCGATGATCGCCGCGCGCCGTCATGCAGTGGCCCGGGCTTAGCGGACGACTCCTCGCTCCGCCGTCCGTACGAGGCCCTTGCTTGAGGGTGCGCTCGCGTCCTACGAAGGGGGGCATCTCGCGGGAGGACGCGTGAAGACGAGCCGCTGTCTCATCGCCGGGACCCTTGCCCTGGCCGTCGCCGCACCCGTGCTGGCCGAGCCCGACCTGCGCCAGAGGGTGGTCGAGCATCGTCTGGCCAACGGGATGAAGTTCCTGCTGGTCCAGCGCGGCACTGCCCCCATCTTCAGCGCCTATATCCGGGTGAAGGCAGGGGGCGCCGATGAGCCCCAGGGCAAGACGGGCGTCGCCCACCTGCTCGAGCACCTGGCGTTCAAGGGCACGTCCATCGTCGGTTCCCGGGACTGGGAGCAGGAGCGACCGCTGCTGCTCGAGATCGCCCGTCTGGGAGACGAGCTGCACTCCACGGGAAAGGCCTCGGAGCGGTTTCGCAAGCTCAAGGCCGAGCTGGACGAGACGACGAGCAGGGCGCGCAGTCTCCAGCGGGAGAACGCCTTGACCGAGCTCCTGGTGCGCAACGGGGCCACCAACCTCAACGCCGAGACCGACAAGGACCTGACGAGCTTCCATGTCTCCTTGCCCTCCAATCGCCTCGAGCTCTGGGCGCTGCTCGAGGCCTCGAGGATGGCGGCCCCCGTGCCGCGCGACTTCTACGCCGAGCGCTCGGTGGTCTTGGAAGAGCGCCGCGAGCGGATCGAGGGCGAGCCTATCGGCAGGCTCCTCGAGGAGCTGTCGATCGTGGCGTTCTCGGCGAGCCCCTATCGTTGGCCGGTGGTGGGCTGGGAGGCGGACCTGGAGGCGCTCTCGGTTCATGACGCCCTGCGGTTCCACCGGATGCACTACGCCCCCTGCAACACCGTGGCGGCCATCGTGGGAGACATCGACGTGGAGGCCACCCGGGCGATCTTGGAGCGCACCTTCGGCGCCATCCCCGCGCGTCCTGCTCCCGAGCCTCTCGATGTCCGCGAGCCAGCTCGGCACAGCGAGCGCCGCTCCACGGTCTTCTACGACAGCTCGCCACAGCTGGCGGTGGCGTTTCTCAAGCCCACCTTGCCGGCGCGCGACGACTACGTCTTCGACGTCATCGAGCTGCTGCTGACCGAGGGACGCACCTCGCGTCTCTACCAGAAGCTGGTCACCGAGGACCGGCTCTGCTCCGACGTGGTGAGCACGATGACTCCCGGCGCGCGCTTGCCGCACCTGTACGTGGTGCTCGCCTCGCCCCTCGCGGGGCAGCCGCTCGACACCGTGGAGGCGGCGCTGCTGCGCGAGCTCGAGCGCCTCAAGCAGGGCGCGATCGAGCCGGTGGAGCTGGCGCGGGTGCGCACCAGGCTTGATGCCGACTTCTCCCGGCAGCTGGCGACCAACGACGGAATGGCGGAGACCCTCAGCTTCTTCGAGGCCGTGGCGGGAGACTGGCGCTACCTGGCCGACCACCGGCGGCAGATCGCCTCCATCGACGTCGCCGACATCCAGCGCGTCGCCTCGCTCTACCTGACCGCCGAGAACCGGACCGTGGTGCGCCTGCAGCGACCGGACACCGCTTCGCAGCCGGAGGCTCGCTGATGAGAAAGCCCTTCGTCCTGCTGCTGGCGTCTCTGGTGCTGCCTGCGTGCGCCGCCCACCGGCCCGCGGGAACGAACACCGAGGACTGGTTCGACCTGCCCCCGGCGCTGAGGACCGATCCCGCGACGCTGCGCTTTGCGCCGCTGCACTTCGATCCGCCGGAGCCTCGGGTGGAGCGACTGCCCAACGGGCTCACCGTCTACCTTCTCGAGGACCACGAGGTTCCCTTGGTGCAGATGCGGGCCTTGGTCAGGCTGGGCAACCTCGACGATCCACCGGAGAAGGCGGGGCTCGCTCAGGTGGCCTGGTCCACGCTCCAGACGGGGGGAGCAGGCCCGCTCGACGCCCAGGCGCTGGATGCCGCCTTGGGGAACATGGCCGCGCTCCTCGAGGGCGAGGTGGGCGATGAGGGGGCGGACCTGGCGTTGGAGGTGCGAGCCGCGGATCTCGAGCGCGGCCTGCGGCTCTTGGCCGACCTGCTGCGTCACCCTCGCTTCGATCCCGCCGGGCTCACGCGCGTCCTCGACCAGGGACGGGACGCGCTGGAGCGTCGGCGAGACGATGCCGGCCACGTCGCGCAGGTGGCTTTCGCCCAGGCGCTGTGGGGCCCGTCCAGCCCCTTCTCCCGCGAGGCCACGCCGGAGTCCCTGGAGGCCATCTCCCGCGAGGACATCGTGAAACTGCACCACCAGGCCGTCGTACCCGGAGCCACGCGGCTCGTCCTCACCGGCGATTTCGACTCCGCATCCGTGGTCGGACGGCTGCAGGTCCTCTTCGGGGACTGGGCGTCGGGCGCGGGCCTGCAGCGGCGTCTACCGGCACCACCGCCGCTCAAGGGGCGACAGGTCCTGGTCGTGCCCACCAGCGGCGCGCAGGCGAAGATACGCCTGGGACACCTCGGGCCGGCGCGGCATGACCCCCGAGAGCTGGCGGTGCAGCTGGTGGACGCGGTGCTGGGTGGCGCGGGCGGTCCGTCGCGCCTGTACACCGAAATTCGAGACAAGCGCGGGCTCGCCTACAGCGTGGAGTCCGGCATCGGCCCGGGAGCGGTGCGCGGCGTGGTGCTGGTCGCCGTCGACACCAAGCCCGAGAGCGTGCGCGAGGTCATCGGGCGTTGCATCGAGGCGCTCGAGGCGATTCGCGGTCCGCAGCCACCGTCCCAGGAGGAGGTCGAGCTGGCGCGGGAGGGGTTCATCAACGCCTTCGCCTTCCGGTTCGAAACCGCGGCGCGGGCGGCCTATGTGCGCGCTCTCCAGGATGCCCGAGGCTATGCGCCCGACTACTCTCGGAGCCTGCGCCAACGACTGCGGGCGCTCCAGCACGCAGAGGTGGCGGCGGCGGCGCGCGAGGTTCTCGACCCTCACGCCCTGCAGATCGTGGTGGCGGGCGACCCCCGACGCATCGGGGACCTGTCGGAGTTCGGGCCGGTGCGCGTGCTGCTCGGGACCTCGCAGGAGGAAGCCGAGTAGCCGGGCGGTCGATTTCTTGCCTTGCCGGCTACCGGCCGTAACCTGTCGCTACAGGCCGCAACTGGATGCGCCCTGCGAGAGGAAAGAGCCCATGCCGGAGAAGCGAACCTGCCGCCGTGTCCCCCTCGACGTCTACCTGAACAAGTTCATCAAGGGCGTGCCCTTCATGGCGCGCGCACGCGACATCAGCCCGGAAGGAATCTTCCTGACCCGCTTGCTCGAGCCCCAGGCCGACGACGGGCGCGTCGGCGTGCAGTTCCAGCTGCCCGGAACCCGCGAGGTGATCTACGCCGAAGGGGAAGTGGTGCGCGACGCGAACCGCGGCGGGCGCGCCCCGGGCAGCGGCATCCGCTTCACCCTCATCACCGAGTATCACCGGCGTCTCATCGAGCGATACATCGCCCGCCACCAGGCCTGTGCCTGATCTGCGGCCGAGGGCTCACAGCTCCATCGGTTGAACAAGCTCTGGATTCCTCTCGTCGAAATCATGCTTGGCGACGTGAGCGGGGTCACAGAAGGCAAGGCGGGAAGCTGAGAGCCTTGCGGTGCATTGCTTGACTCGACCTGGGGGCGGCGTGTTTGCTGCGGAAACGCCGCCTCCGTATCGATGGCTCGGCTGGGAGGAACCCTCAAATGAAGAACCTGCTCGCGGTCCTCGTGCTTGCACCCGCCCTCGTCTTCGCGGCGGAGAAGGGGCCTGACAAGGGCACCAAGCCTCCGCTCCCCGGAGTCGACTGGAACGCCAAGACGATCCGCGCCACCGGGCGGGGTGCTCCCAACCTGAATGCGCCGTCGGTCGCCGCCGCGCGCATCGGAGCCGAGAAGGCCGCCGAGATGGATGCGCTGCGGAACATTCTCGCGGTGCTCAAAGGCATCCAGATCAACGCCGAGAAGACCGTCGGCGATGCCATGGCCGGCTCGAACGAGATCAGCGCCAAGTTGGAGGGCGAGGCCAAGGCGTTCAAGCGCGTCAATACCCGGTACTTCAGCGACGGAGGCGTGGAGATCGACGTAGAGATGAGCATCGCCGAGCTGTTCGCCGAGGTCGCCCCGATCGTCGACGCCCCCAAGGCGGCCGAGGTCCTCCAGAAGGTGCCCGCCACCGGCGAGCCCAAGAACACCGGGCTGGTCATCGACGCCAGCGGGCTGCGCCCCAAACCGGCCCTCGCGCCGCGGCTCCTGGACGAGGGCGGAAAAGAGGTCTACTCCTCGGCGGTCGTCGAGCCCACCGCGCTGAAGTCCAACGGCATCGCCGGCTACCTCAAGTCGCTCGACGAGGCGAGAAAGAGCTCCCGCGTCGGCGCCAAGCCGCTGGTCATCAAGGCGCTGCGCGTTGCGGGTGCCAGCGATCTCGTCATCGCCAACGTGGATGCCGAGAGGCTGCGTGACCCCAAGGGCAACGTCAGCTTCCTGGGCGAGGGGCGGGTCATCATCGTCGCGGAATGATTGCCAGCAAACCTAACGGATTGCGGCCAAGGCCGCGTCGGCAAGGACGAGGAACGCCATGAGGAAGCTCTCGATCGCAGTGGTAGCCGGGCTCTGCCTGTCGGGGGGCGCCTGGGCAGGGGAAGCCAAGCCCAAGGCCGAGCCCAAGGCCGAGGCGCCGGTCTTCAAGACGGTACAGGTGACGGTGGAGGAGGCGATCCTCTCCGACAAGGTCGCTGACGCCCGACGACGCGCCGAGGACGCACGACGCGCTGCGCCCGGGCGACCCGGTCGGCGTGATCGACGGGCCCGGCATCCGGGTCGACGTGTGCAGCCCGTTCGCGGGACGCCTCATGGGTCTGCTCGCCCAGCCCGGCGAGCAGCTCCAG
>JACRCT010000982.1 GCA_016218885.1 Deltaproteobacteria bacterium
CAGCTGCCAGCCGTCGTTGGGATGACCGACGGTGAGCGACATGCTCGACCACGGGGGCCGGGTGAACTTCTTGGGCAGTCGTTCGTCGGCCGAGCCCGCGCCGGCGAGCAGCAGCATCGCCGCCGACAAGACCACCGCGCTGCCCCGAAGCCGCATGCCGCGCGCACCAGTATATCGCAGTCGCTCGGTTCGATGCGTGCCGTGTGCCATCGCGACGTGCTCAGGGCGCGAGCTGCCCGATGGCGACGTTCACCGCCAGCGCGAGGATGCCGGTGTTGTAGACGAACGAGAGCAGGGCGAAGCCTACGAGCACCAGGCTGATGAAGGCCAGGACGACGAGGATCTCCATCACCCTCCCTCCCTGCTCATCGCCGTGGAGGTCGCCAGCACGAAGAGGATGGAGGAGGCGGGCATGGCCACGGCCGCGAAGAGAGGAGTCACCTGCCCGGCCATCGCCAGGGCGACTACCACGGCATTGTAGAGGAGCGCCAACGTGAGGTTGACGCGCACCACCCGCCGCAGCCGGCGCGCCACTGCGAGCAGCTCGCGGATGGGCCCGAGGCCGGGGCTCAAGTAGTAGAAGTCGACCTTCGCGGGCACGAACGGGCGGTGGATGGCGGGCGTGCCGGAGCAGGCCGCTGCCTCGAACGCCAGGCTGTCGTTGATGCCGTCGCCGAGCATCAACACCGAGCGCGCGGGGCGCGAGCGGATCCACCTCGCCTTGTCCTCCGGGGTCAAACCCCCGTGGCAGCGCTCCGCGGGGAGCCCCAGCAGGGCGCCGACCGTCATGGCGCGCTGAGCGCTGTCGCCGCTGAGGACCTGGACCCGGTAGCCCGCGCGCTCGAGCGCCGCCAGGTCCTCGCTCGCTTCGGGGCGGGCCTGCTCCTCGAAGCGAAAGGTTCCCAGCAGGCGAGGGGAGGTCCTCGCCGTCAACCGACTCGCTGACTCGGTTCCGTTCACCCCGAGCGCAGGCCGCTCCGAGCTCGCGAGGGGGCGGCCGGAGTCGAGGGGGCCCTCGACTCCGAGGCTCGCGCTGCTCGCCCCTGGGCTCGGGGTGACCGGTGACGGCTGCTTCCTCGATGATTGATGGTTGGAGGCTATGCGAGTGGGGTTGGCTCCCTCCCCGGGACGGATGAGCGCGAACAGGGTCTCGGTGGAGGAGGAGGACGAGCTAGTGGCGGGCGCTGCCTCGCCGAGGACGAAGGAGTGCGAACCGAGGCGCCAGCGTCGTCGCCCATCGGCCGAGGCCATCTCCAGGCCCTGCCCGGGCCACTCGTGCGTCACGGGGGGCTCGCCCGAGGCTGCGCCACCTCGGTCCGGCGCGCCCAGCGCCAAGGCGAGAGTGCGGCTGTGGGGGTGGTTGCTGGCCTCGACCATCGCGCGCAGGGCCGCGAGGTCTTCGCTGCCCAGGGAGGAGAGGGCCTCGGGGTTCGCCAACCCGAGGGCCCCTTCGGTGAGGGTCCCCGTCTTGTCCACGGCGATCTCGCGAACCTGGGCGAGCTTGTCCAGGCCGGTCGGCGTGCGCAGGAAGAGCCCTCGGCGCCGCAGCCGGCCCTGCGCGATGTCGTAGGCCAGGGGCGCCGCGAGCCCGATGGCGCAGGGGCAGGTCACCACCAGCACCGCCACGGTGGCGAGCATCGCCTGCTCGAGCTGCCCGGCGATGAGCCACCACCCCAGGAAGGACACCGAGCCGAGGCCGAGCACGCCGACCACGTACCAGCGGCTGAAGGCGTCGAGGAAGCGCTCTTGAGCGGTGCGTTCTGCCTGTGCCGGCTGTGCAGAGGCGAGCAGCGTCCGCACCCGCGAGCCGGCGAAGCCCTGGAGCGCCTCGCCGCGCAAGGCCGACGAGCCCAGGTTGAAGGCGCCCGCGGGGATCGTCTCCCCGGGGCCAAGCTCCTGAGGGGCGGCCTCTCCGGTGATCCAGTCCAGGGAGACCACCGCGCTGCCGCGCTGGAGCCGGACGTCGACGGCCGTCAGATCGCCAGGAGCCAGCACCAGGGTGTCTCCCGCCCGCAGGGCGCCCGCGGGGACCGCCTCGATCGACCCGTCGGGGGCCAGCCGCTTCTGGGGCAGGCGATCGACCCCGTCGTCTTGCAGAACGCGGGCGCGATTGCGCTCCAGCAGCCGCTGCGGGAGGTACTTGCCCAGCAGCATGAGCGCGGTGAATGCCCCCACGGTGTCGAAGTAGGCGGCGCCCCCGCCGTGGGCGAACCAGGCCCAGACCGAGCCGCCCCATGAGAGCGCGATGCCCAACGCGATGGGCAGGTCCAGGTGCAGTGTGCCGATCTTCAACGCCGTCCAGGCCGACCTCAAGAAGAAGGTTCCGCCCACCAGCACCGCCAACGTCGCCAAGGCGAAGCTGATGGCCCCGAAGGCCTCGTAGACCGCGCCGTCCTGGGGCGAGAGGCCGAAGTGGAAGGCGAAGGAGAACATCATGGTGTTGGCCGCCAGCGCGGCGGTCACTCCCAGGCGCAGAGCGAGCGACCGGCTGGGCGAGCCAGTCTTGCGCTGGGGGCCGAGCAGGTAGCCGAAGGACTCGACGCGACGAGCCCAGGCCACGAGGTCGAACGCGTCGGGCTCGAACCACAGGTCCAGGCGGCCGATGCCGGGGTTCACCCGGATCTGCGAGGCGCCTGGCTGCTTGCGGTAGACCTCCTCGAGCAGCCAGACGCATGCGGAGCAGTGGATGCCCTGCACGTCCACGGACAGGCGTCCTCGCGAGACGTCGAAGGCCGAGAGCCACTCGTGGGCGCGCGCGGGGCTGGGCTGCGCCGGGGCGCACGGCTCACCCCGCAAGTCGTAGTAGCGCAGCAGCCCCTGATCCTGAAGGAGCCCGTAGACGGCCTCGCACCCGGAGCAGCAGAAGCGCTTCCGGCCGCGCGGGACGGCCTGGCCACAGTGCACGCAGCAGGCATCGGGCTCCGACCCGCCGCGGGCTGGGGCAGGATGGCCATCCACCGGGCTGGAGGCGACGATATCCATGCGATGTCGACTGCTTCGAGGGACGCTACTCTAACGGCTCTCTCGGCTTGGGGCTGAGGCCGCTCGTACTGCTTCGGCTGTGTGGACCCGGGCGCCTCTGCCAAGCGCAGCAAGTGGGCGCTTGGCACTCGTCTATCATGCCGCACCCTCCACCGAGCACTTCACGCTTGGGGGACGCCCAGAGCCGGAAGCGGCCAATCGTGCAAATGACTTGGCGGACTTAAGAAATCCGTCCGCGCCGGGGCCGCCTCGAAGCTCTCCTGCCTTGGTATTCGTCGCGCCGGCAGTATCGGTGGTGCCGTGCCGTCGATGCCCAGCTCATCGAGGATCTTCCGTGTCCTTCCGGCACGCGTGCGTGGCTGGGCCGCGGCGCATCGTCCGCTGGTAGGCCCCTCCTTCTCCTTCCCTGAAGACGCGCAGAGTGAGCGGGGCATCGTGCCGGCGAGGCTCGGGCCCGCCGCCGTCGGGCGGACGAGTACCAGCTGATCGTGTCGTGATTCGTGAATGCTCGTAGCGGCAGGGCCCCGCGCACCGCCACGGCGCCGCCGCCGGGCAAGCTGCGCTGAGCCCGCGCGATGGCCAGCCTTCGCCGCGTCAGTGAGAGAGCTGGGACCAGGCAAGCCCCTCAACGCAGCGGAAGTGCGCGTCGAAGGACAACAGCTCGGCGCCCGACTCCATCGCATGCGCGGCGATCCATATGTCGTTGGTGGGGATGGGGGTGCCGCGGCGCCGCAACCCCGCTGCGATGCGGGCAAAACGCTCGGCGGTAGTGAAGGTCACGGGCAGCAGCTCGACGAACGGCTGGTCGAGGAAGTCTTCGAGCGTCGAGAGGTTCTTCTGGTACCGGGAGCCGGCTCGGAACCCGTGGAGGAGCTCACCGGCCACGATGGTCGAGAAGGCGACTGCCTGTACACGCCGAACCGACTCCGCAAGCGCAGCATCTCCTGCAGCCAGCGACGAGTAGGCATTGGTGTCGAGGAGCACCTTCATTGCCACAGCGCCGGGTCGATGGTCTCGAACTGCTCTACTGCCTTCTCGAGCGCCGCCGCATCCTCGCGCGACAGGGTTCCCACGAACCGGTCAATAGCGGTTCCAATGCGCGGAGGCATGCCTCTCTGCGGCGCCAGACCAGCCCCGCGACGCATCAGCTCGACCGCGGCCTGACTCAAGGACCCGCCCATCTCCTTGGCCAGCTTCTTGAGCTCCCGTTCGAGGATTCGGTCGAAGCCTCGTACCGTCAGCTGGGTCATGACTCGCCTCCGACTCAGTGATGACTCAAGGTAGCGCTACCGGCTTCGGCGAGCAACGTGGCGCCCTACCGAGATAGGCCGACAGGCGCCGGCCCAGACTCGACTGCCTGCATCAGCACTTACCCGGGCTCGTCCCTCGCCCCAAGCTCCACCTCGTCCGCTACGCGGGGTCTTCGCAGGACACTCGAGATGGCGTCCCCTCATCGTGCCTCCCTCGCCGCGCAAGCCCTCCATCGGCTCGGCCTCCCAACCCGAGGAAGCCACCGTTGATGGGGCGGGCCTACGTTCCGGCTCTCCGCTCG
>JACRCT010000983.1 GCA_016218885.1 Deltaproteobacteria bacterium
GAGGCAGTATCTCGGGTGTGCCCGACTGTTGCACCCCAATCATGGCGGCATCCAAGCCCTGGTCGTCGCCGGTTGTGAGCCGCGCACTACTGCGTCTTGAAGGCGACGAAGATGTCGTGGATGGAGGTCCGCTCGTGGAGCCCCGCGGCCGAACCCCTGTAGGGATATTCGTCGCCCAGGAAGTAGACGGCGGTCTCATCACCCGACGCCTCGGCGAAGTTGACGGCCTGGAGTCCACCATCAGCGCCAGTGGTCCCCCTGCAGTCCAAGAGCACCTTCTTCTGAAGCGCCAGCGGCTGGGTGAGATCGACGCGAATGAGCTTACCGCTCCAATCAGCGCGAATGAATTTCCGCTCGGAGCCATAGACGTAGTTGAACGCCGTGTTGGCGATATGCGGGGTTTCGATCATTCCGGCGTTCAAATCCAGCTGCCATCCCAACTGATCATCGACATACCGATACGTCCAGAAGCCAATATACGGAAGCTCGCTCACGGGTGCTCCTTCCGGGAGCAAACAGGGCAATGCAACTTGTTGAGAATTGACCCTGGCCTTGGTCCACAACTCGGCGGCAAACGCCCGGGGCACCCCACTTGCGTCATAGTCAAATAGAGTGGGGTTCATGTGCAGGCAGGTTTGTACATTGGGGTCCGGGTAGTCGGGATCGCGCTTAAGCTCTCGAATGGTGCTGAGCCCCAACGGCCCGGTGCCCCATAGCGGATAGCTCGGAAAGCCTACGGTGGTCGACTGCTCGGCGACCGCGGGGATCTTGGAGACCGAACCGCGCACATTCGCGGTCGGGCCCCATCCAGGAATGTAGTACTCGTTCATCACATAGTGGTCCGCATAGCCGTCCTGGCTCGAGACGCCGCCGGCGTTGGTGGGATGATCAAGGAACTTCTCAACCTGCCAATGCCCCAGCTGCTGGTCGTACGTCGCCTTGGCCAGAGTGAAGACCGGCTCCAGGTCGTGCAAGCCAATAGTGAACCAGATGATGGGGTTGGCCCCATCCCGGTCGAGCACATTCACGAACAGGGAATCCTTCCACAGGCGCCCGTCGTGAGTGCCATGCGGGATGATATTCAGCCGGCGCACATTGTTGATCCCGACCGCGGACGAGCAATGCCACTTGTCGAAGTAGTTGGTGGGCGCGCCCCAGCCATCGCTGGTCTCCCAGAGCACAGGGGCCACCTCCCAGGCGAAGGTTACTTCGTTGCTCATGCGTCCACGCGCATCCCGCGCCTGTGCCCGGAACAGGTGATGGGCGATCGGCAGATTTGTGAATGTGAAGGTCTTCTCGTTACTCCATTCGCCGAACGACAACGTGTCGCGGGTATAGCGAAACTCGACAGCCGAATCGGAGCCCACCTCGAACGTGGCGTCGAGCTCTACGGAAGGATTGCCGGGCCAGCGGCGCAGGGTGAGCACCGGGGGGCAGTCATCGTCGGTGGCGGCGCTGCACGAGGCGGGGCAGCACCCATCTGTGTTCCGGCAAGGAGCGGCGACGACCTCGCAGTGCGCCATGCAGCCGTGACCGCCGACGGATGCCTGCTGGCACGGGTCTTGGGATTCACAGCTCTTCGGACATGCCCCCTGCTCGCCGTCGGGGATGGCGACGTCGCATACCTCGCTCGCATTGACCACGCCATCACCACACCACTCACCGGCATCGCCGCCACCGCCGTCGTCGCGCGAGCCGAAGGCATCGGTGGCCGGCGAGGCATCAACGGCCGGCGAGGCATCGAAGGCACCGGGGAAGGCGGGGGACGGCCCCTCGGTGCAGGCGCATAGCCCCCCACCCATCCAGGAGAGCAGCAGAAGGATTCGACCTGGTCTCACGTGCCCCTCACATCGAAGTGCTGGAGGCGCATTGTCTCGAGAGCGACCGCGTGCCGCGCTTCCCCTTTGGCGATGCCCCAGCAGTCCCTGACGGCCCCCGGGGAGGGTAGGACTTTCGGCTCGCCAGGGTCAAATCAACCACCCACGTACGCCAGTCCACAACGTGCCCTCTCGCAGCGCCGGCGCGATAGCGAGCCTCCGAGAGCGCGGCTACAACCACCCTCCTACGAAGGCGCGTGCAGCAGCGAAGACAATCGACCGCGCGGCCCGCAAGGCCGCAGGAGGGGAGCGACGATGCGATACAAGCTGATGGGCCGCAGCGGGCTGCGGGTCTCCGAGCTGTGCCTGGGGACGATGACCTTCGGTGAGGACTGGGGCTGGGGCGCCCCGCTCGAGGAGTGCCGGCGGATGCTGCTCTCCTTCACGGAGCGCGGCGGCAACTTCCTGGACACCGCCAACAACTACACCAACGGCTCTTCGGAGCGGATCGTGGGCGAGCTCATCAACGGCAAGCGCGACCGCTACGTGGTGGCCACCAAGTACACACTGTCCACCGAGCCCCGCGACCCGAACGCCGGCGGCAACCACCGCAAGAACATGATGCGCTCGGTCGAGGCCAGCCTGAAGCGGCTCCGCACCGACTACATCGACCTGCTCTGGGTCCATGCCTGGGACGGCCTGACCCCCGAGGAGGAGGTGATGCGCGGGCTGGACGACCTGGTGCGCATGGGCAAGGTGCTCTACGTGGGCGTCTCCGACACGCCGGCGTGGATGGTGGCGCGCAGCCACACGATGGCCGAGCTGCGGAGCTGGACCCCCTTCGTCGGGCTGCAGATCGAGTACAGCCTCATCCAGCGCACCGTGGAGCGGGAGCTGCTGCCGATGGCGCGCGCGCTGGGCCTGACCGTGACCCCCTGGGGCGTGGTGGGCGGCGGCGTGCTGACCGGCAAGTACAGCAAGGGCGGAGCCGCCACGGACAGCAAGCGGGCGCACATCAACGCCGCGCGCGTCACCGACAAGAACCTGGAGATCGCCGCCGAGGTGCAGCGGGTCGCCAACGATCTAGGGCGGTTCCCGTCACAGGTCGCACTGGCTTGGCTGCGCCAGAAGGGCTCGGACATCATCC
This sequence comes from Deltaproteobacteria bacterium, assembly GCA_016218885.1. GTDB lineage: Bacteria > Myxococcota > Myxococcia > Myxococcales > UBA5297 > JACRCT01. The sequence continues at coordinate 2,965 of JACRCT010000983.1, forward strand.
CCATCGTCGGCGCGCGCACCGCGTCACAGCTCGACGACAACCTCGACGCCCTCGACCTCCAGCTCACCGCCCAGCAGATGTCACGGCTCGATGCCGCCAGCGCCATAGACCTCGGCTTCCCCCATGACTTCCTCGAGCTGCCGTTCATCCGATCGCTCGTGCACGGAGAGACGTGGGAGCTGATCGATCGGAGACGGTAGAGCGGAGCGGGAGGATTCGCGGATCGGTCGACGGTCGAGGCTCAGGAGTCTAGAGCCCCGGCGGTCGACCGAGCCTTGCCCGGCGCCAGGGATGCGTGGGACGGGCAGGAAGCTGCGCCGGCAAGGCACCTGGACGCCCAAGTGCGGGTTGGCAGGGGCCCAAGGGGGGACAGAGCGGCGAAGACCACTCCCTAGCGGTCGTGGCTCTGACACCCCGCGGCTCCGTCCTCGTCCGGCTCGCTGCCCGGCGCCAGGATGCTGTGGGACGGGCAGGGAAGGAGCGCCGGCGAGGCACTTGGACGTCCAAGTGCGGGTTGGCAGGGCCTAAGGGGGGACAGAGCGGCGAGGATCACTCCCTAACGGTCGTGGCTCTGACACCCCGGCTCTGTCCCAGACTCAGCTCGAGAGCTTGCGCAGCAGCGTCCAGTCGAACAGCCCGGTCTCGTGGGCGTCGCTGAAGACGATGCGCACCGCGTAGTTGCCCACCGGCTCCAGCACCTTGATCCCCACGTCCTGCGGGACCCGCTCGGGGTCCAGCAGCCGGGCGCCGGTCATCTCGTCCACGCAGACCGCACAGGGGCACCCCAGCCGCAGCGCTCGGGGCTCCACTCGGGTGGTCTGAGCGTCGTCCCATCGGATGGATAGCGCCCCGTCAGGGAGACGATCGATCGATTGCGGGGCGGGAGGCCTGGCGGCTTTGCGCATGTGATCCCAGATACTCATGGGCGGATCGTTGCGGGGGACTGCTCCGGGCGCAAGCATCATTGCCCCCCTTTCGTCGCACCCCCAGGTTTCTCGGGCGGAGGTGGGCTATGGGCGGGAAGGGGTCGCTGACGGTGGCGCGGATCCGTGGCATCCCCATCCGCCTGCATTTCACCTTCCTCATCATTCTTCCCTACCTGGCCTACATCCTCGCCAAGACCTCGCCGTCGCTCGCCCGGATGGCGGGGGTCCGTCCCGACGCCCTGCTCCTGCCGCCCCTGGCTTTGGGTGCCCTGCTCGGCGTGGGCCTGTTCGTTTGCGTCCTGATCCACGAGCTCGCCCACGTCTTCGTCGGCCTGCGTGGCGGCGCCAAGGTCCAAGGAGTCACCTTGATGCTCGTCGGTGGGGTCTCGGAGGTCACCGAGTTCCCGGCGCGCCCCTCGTTCGAAGCCGCCATGGCCGTCGCCGGCCCGCTCGCCAGCCTGGGGCTGGCCGCTCTCTGCCTGGCCGGCTTCCACCTCGCCGGCGCAGGCGTGGCCGACCTGCGCTTCTCCCTCTACTACCTGTCGTTCATGAACTTCGCGCTGGCGATCTTCAACCTCATCCCCGCCTTCCCCATGGACGGCGGCCGCATCCTGCGCGCCGTGCTGGCCATGCTCACCAACCGCGTGCGCGCCACCCGAATCGCCTCGTGGGTCGGTCAGGGGTTGGCCATCGTCTTCCTGCTCGCCGGGCTCTACAGCCTCAACTGGGTGCTCATCCTCATCGGCGTCCTCGTCGTCGCCGGGGCCCGCGCCGAGTTCGAGATGGTCAAGTCGGGCTCGGTGATGGAGGGCCTCACCGTGGCCAGCGCCATGCTGCGCTTCCCGCCCACCGTGGAGGCCGGCGACTCTCTGGCGAGCGTGCTCGCCCGCATGGAGCGCGAGCTGAAGACGACCTACTTCGTCCTGGAGCACGGGGCGCTGGTGGGGGCCGTCTCGGCGGAGGACGCCAGGCGCTCCGCCAGCTCGCCGTCCTTCGCCCGTGCCGCCGACGTGATGCGTCGCGAGGTCCCCACGCTCTCGCCCGAGCAGGACCTGGCCAGCGCCTCGCGCACCTTGCGCACCTCGGGCATGACCATCCTGCCGGTCACGCAGGCAGGGGCCCTCGTCGGCAGCGTCTCCTTCTCCACCGTCGCCGCCGCGGTGCGCGCCCGGGAGGCGGCCCGGGCAGTCGAGCCCAAGGCCCCGCGCGAGCGTGAGGCGACCTGACGCTCACCTCACTTCACGAGCGTCAGGTGTGACCTGCGCGCCGCTGGCTTCTCTTCGGCCGACTCGCTCTTCTCCACGGCCTCCAGGACGGCTGGCGGCGCCTCGGCCTCGGCCACGAGACGCAGGACGGGCTTCGCCACCGCAGCGGCAGGCTTCTCATCCGGCTTCTCCGAACCCACGACGAGCTCGCCGCCCTCCAGCTTCTGGGCCTCGCTGCGCAGGCGCTCGGCTTCATCGCCGGTGAGCCCGAAGTGCTGGGCCGCTTCCTCGTACAGCTCCTTGGGCATGTCCTCGGGATAGAGCCACGCCTGATCGGTGCGCTCCGCGCCGGTGATCGCGAAGATCGCCGACCAGGGCACCGCCACCGCGAAGCGCACCCCGGCGAAGCTCAAGGTCTCGCGCACACCCCACTCGCCCACCGTCAGGTCCGGCGGATCGAAGCGCAGGGAGAGGTTGAGGCGCAGGTGATGGTCCTGGCGGAACCGGGTCGGCACCAGCACCCCGGGGCGCCGGGCGTCGAGGTGAATCGTCACCCTCCCATGCTCCAGTGCCTTCTCCAGCAGCCGCCGCTTCTCCTGACCACGCGGATCCATCATTCGCCCTTCCTCGCCCCATGGCGCCCGCGCAGCGCGCGATCGACCTCGCGCCGCGTCTCGCGCTCCTTGATGTCCTCGCGCCGATCCTCGTGCGTCTTGCCCTTGGCCAGCGCCAGCTCGACCTTGGCCCAGCCCTCCTTGAAGTAGATCTGCAGGGGGACCAGCGAATAACCGCGCTCCTTCACCTTGGCGAGCAGCTTGTCGATCTCCCGCCGATGCAGCAGCAGGCGTCGCTTGCGCAGCGGGGTGTGCCCCAGGTGCGAGGCCGCCTTGTACGGGCCGATGTTGAGGTTGTGGACGAACAGCTGGTTCCTCTCCGGGAGGGCGTAGCTGTCCGACAGATTGGCGTTGCCCTCCCGCAGGCTCTTGACCTCGCTGCCCATGAGCTCGAGCCCTGCCTCGACCGTCTCCTCGACGGCGTAGTCGAACCGCGCCCGCTTGTTGCGGGCGACCACCTGCAGACCTTCCTTCTTGCTCTTCGGCGTCGTCATCGCGCTCTATCTAACCCGACGGCGCCCCGCTGTCAGCCGCGCGTCCATCTCCCCCTCCGGCGGACGTCATCGCCCCCGCTGTCCCGGCGCGCGCGGCGCCCTCGTTCGGGCATGCCTCGGGAGAGGCCACGTCCGGCACCTCGAGACCACGCTGAGGGGCAACACCAGGCCGGCGGCGGTCGATTCTCGCTTCCACGCTGGCGACCCTTCCGTGCCCGCCCCATCCCCGACTCTTCGAGGAGAGCCCGCGCGGGCCTGGGTCCTTGCCCTACCGGGCACGCGACGGGCTGGAGGCCCGGACGCTCAGGGACCAGAGCACCGGTGGTGCGATCTCGCCGTGCTACGGTCGCCGCCCATGCGCAGCGCGCCGCCCAGGCCCTTCGGCGAATACGTCCTGCTCGACCTCATCAGCCGCGGAGGAATGGCCGAGGTCTGGCGGGCGCGGCGCCACGCCGACCCGGCTGGCCCGCTCGTGGCCGTCAAGAGGCTGCTCCCCGCCCTTGCCGCCGACCCCGAGCTGCTGGCGATGTTCCTCGCCGAGGGCCGGATGATGTCCCACCTCGACCACCCCAACGTCGCGCGGGCCTTGGACGTGGGCCATGTCGGCGAGCACCCCTTCATCGCGCTCGAGTACGTCTCCGGCCGGGACCTGCGCGTGCTGAGCGAGCGCGCCGCTTCCCGCCGCGAATCGCTCCCCCTCGGGCTCATCTGCTACATCGTGCAGAAGATGTGCGAGGGCCTGGACTATGCCCACCGCTGCCGCGGTCCGGACGGCATCCCGCTCCAGCTCATCCACCGCGACGTCTCACCCGACAACTGCCTGGTCACCTTCGATGGCGGAGTGAAGCTCATCGACTTCGGCGTGGCCAAGACCGCCGACGCGGAATTCAAGACCCGCACCGGGGTGCTCAAGGGGAAGTTCGCGTTCATGAGCCCGGAGCAGATCCGTACCGAGCCGATGGACTGCCGCTCGGACATCTTCTCGGCCGGCGTGGTGCTCTACGAGCTGCTGACCGGCCAGCGGCTCTTCCAGGGCGGCAACGAGTTCGAGACCCTGCGCAACGTGCTGGAGAGGCCGGTCCCGGTCCCGGTTCGCCTGGGGCGCCGGCTGCCGGCGGCGCTCGAGAGCACCGTGCTGCGGGCGCTGGAGCGCGACCGCGGTCGCCGCCAGCAGCGAGCTTCGGTGCTGGCCAACGAGCTGGGCCGCTTCTGCAGCCACCAGGATCGCCCCCCCACCCCGGACCTTTTGGGGCGCTGGATGCAGCGCCTCTTCGGCCCCGAGCTGGAGCGCGAAAGGCAGGAGCATGCGGCGCGGCAGAGCCTGCCCCTGGGCCAGAGCGAAGACGCCGGGAGCCC
>JACRCT010000992.1 GCA_016218885.1 Deltaproteobacteria bacterium
CGTTCTGGCCGTGAGCTTCGCGGAGGGAGCGCGCGATCTGCGCAGCGACCTGCACCACGCAGGGTGCAGGTTGGGGGCCTTCGGTGGCGATGACCTGCTGCAGGGTTCGTCCCTGCAGATACTCCATGGCCAGATACACCAGCCCGTCGGCCGTGCTGCCATAGTCGAAGACCGTGATGGTGTGTGGGTGAGAGAGCTTCGAGGTGATCGACGCCTCGAGGAAGAAGCGCTTGAGGAACTGCGGGTCTTGGCCGTCGGCCGCGAGCTTGGGGATGACCACCTTGATCGCCACGATGCGGCCGAGCGGCATCTGAACGGCCCGGTAGACCCGCCCCATGCCACCGGCACCGATGCAGTCGACGATGCGATAGCGCTCATTGAGCACCTGGCCCAGGAGCGGATCGGCGCCGCGCCCGCCGGCGTTCGCGTCGCTGGTTCCCCCCTCGGCCATCGCCGCTCCAACGCGGAAACCTGACTTCCAACGCCTGCGGACACCCCACCACCTGCCCGCATGCTTCAAGGCGCCAACGGAAAGCTCGTGCATTTTATGGTGCGAGGCTTGGCCGCTCAAGAAACCCTCGGCTCTCGTCACGTGTGTCACGTCGGCCGAGCTGGACTCGGGCGAGGCGCCCTCTGCCGCGCGCAGGCAGATTTGGTCCAACCCGGGTGCTGCCGCACCTTCTCGTGGCAGGGCGACACATCGTCTCTCGCCGAACAAAGGGTGACTTCCTCACTGTGCAGGATCCACTCGCGCGCGCACTTGCGTAGGGCGTCGCCTGGCGCGCGCCCTCAGGACGGGTGGACGCCTTCCTCGGGCCCGGCTGGGCGCGCCGAGGCCTGTGCGGCGCCCCTCTCCACGGCTTTCCAGAGTCGAGGCCTGGGCGCGAGCACCTCCAGGGAGGCGGGTAGGAGGTCGATGGCCGCCGGAGTGTGGCCGAGCAGCTCGCCGTCTACGTTGAGGGCCTGGGGTGGGTCGGCCACGAGGACCAGCTGCCGGCACACCACCCGGAACACGCGCGGGTGCTCCAGGTGGCGTCCGCGGCGCAGCAGGAGCATGAACCGCGCGAGGTTCCAGGCGCCTCGGACTTCGCGGACGCGGCCGGATCCATCATCCGTTTCCAGGAAGTAGGCTTCGAGCCGGCCGCTCGAGAGGCGCGCGTGCGGGGTGACGAGCCTGCCCGCTCCGTGATAGCGGCCGTTGCCGACCACCACCTGCAGCGCGTCGATCGTGCGGCTGCGGGTATCGTCGGCACGCAGCGCGAGCTTGAAGCGCTCTGCGGACGCGACTTCGGGCGCCGCAGCGAGAGCATAGGCCAGCGGCCCGGCGCGCCGCTTGAGAGAGGGCGTGAGGCGGGCGGCGATCCCAGCGCTGAGCCCCAAGCTGACGGCGTTCAGGAATCGCCGCCCGTTCACCCGGCCCAGGTCCACCCGACGCCGATGGTTGGCCGCCACCACCGCGCAGGCGGCCTCCAGGTCGTCGGGGATGCGCAGGCTTCGCGCGAAGTCATTTCCGGTCCCCAGTGGGAGCACGCCGAGGGTCGCCTGCTGCTCGCCCAGGGCGTTCACCGCCGCGCTCAGGGTGCCGTCGCCGCCGCCGACCAGCAGCAGCCGGAAGCCCTCCGCCAACGCTGCCTCGACCTCGCCGGGGAAGGCCTGCGCCTTCTCGACGGCCCGCGCTCTGCCGACCCGGACCCCCAGCGCCTCGAGCATCCGCAGCGCAGGCTCGTACCCCTCGCGGCCGGAGCGCGCGGCGACGTTGACGAGCAGCGCCGCCGCCTCCCGTGGAGGCTCCACGGCGGCGCTCCCGCGGTGCACGCGCTGGAGCCAGCGGTCCACTCTCTTCAAAGCGGCCTGCCTTTGGGCACCTGCCGGTGGCGCTTCAGCATGCGCAGCAAATCACTCACTTCGGTGTCGCTCGTGTCGAGGTGGGTGGCCGCCGCCACCTCTTCGAGCAGGCCCCGCTCCCTGGCTTCGTCGAGGAGCGAGCGGTCGATGAGCGCACCCCTTCGGAAGGCCGCCTTGCCCGACGCATCGAGCACGTCCTGGCCCAGCGAGCGGCCCTCCAGCGTCCTGGCGAGCAGCGCTTCCTCGAATCGCGACCAGAGCCCCATGCTCACTGAGATGATGGCACCGCTCGTGGAGCTTTGCCGGGCTGCTGCGCGCCCTGGCAGGGGGCCTTCCTTCGAGGGCAGGTCGTGACCGGTCTCGTCTTTGCGATGGTCAAGTCTTGGGAGCCGGCGACGGAGGCCTATTACATCGTGCGGGGCGCGCTCCAATGGGCCATCGCGGCAGGGTGTGCGCTGCTGGGGGGAGCGGGCGTGCCCGCTTGGCGCCCGTCCGGATGGTCGCCGACCTGATCGATCTGCTGGCTCTTCCTTGCTTGGTGGTGATCCTTGAGCGCAGGCTCGAACCTCAAGGTGCGCGAGCGCGAGACCTGAGCGGAAGCAACTGTCCAACGGTGCCGCATGCCCTCGAAGCCCAAGCGCAGCCGCATGGAGAAGGAGCTCGAGGCGTTGAGCCCGGCGCTCCAGGAGCCACGCCTCCCCGCCTCTCGGGAGCTGCTGCGCACCGCGCTCCTGCACTCGCAGTCGTTCGTCGCCGCCAAGGCCGCTTTCGCCATTCGCGACCGTCTGGTCGCGGGGCTCGAAGCCGACTTGAAAGCCGCCTTCGACCGCTTCCTGC
>JACRCT010000985.1 GCA_016218885.1 Deltaproteobacteria bacterium
CTCGCACCCCAGCCCCGGATCCTCGTATCGACAGCCAGCTCGCCCCGCTGCGGGCCGCCGCCGAGGCCCAGAAGGAGCGCTGCCGCCAGCTGGAGCTGCTGCTCGGACGGCTGACCCTGACCGCGCCCTTCGATGGTCGGGTCGGCGAGGTCCTGGCGCTTGCCGGAGACATCGCGCGCGAGGGCCTGCCGGTGGTGACCGTCGTGGACGACCACCCGCGCTCCGCCATCGCCTATGTCGATCAGCGCTGGTCGGGCCGGGTGCAGATCGGCGACGCGGTGAGCCTGGCCCCCAGCGACCGCTCGGGACCTCCCAGGGCCGGCAAGGTCGTCGCGCTCGGCGCAGCCATCGCCGAAGCGCCCCTGCGCTTCCGCCTCGTTCCCACCGAGCCGCTCTTCTGCCGCGAGGTCTTCATCGCGCTCGACGAGCCGGCACCTCTGCCCGGCCAGGCCTTCAACGCGACCTTCCGCCGCACCGCGCAGTCGGGCGCCTTCCCCGCCCCTGCCCACGATGCCGGGAGCGCCGCGCCCTGAGGCCGCTTGGGCTCGTCGCCGCCGCGCTTCTGCTGCCTGCCTGGCCGGCCCGGGCCGCGCCGCTCACCGCCGCCGAGGCGACGCAGATGGCGCTCGAGAAGAGCCCGGCGCTGCGGGCGCTGCGGGCGCAGGTGGGAGAGGGCCAGGCACAGGTCGACGCCGCGACCAGCCTGTCCAACCCGGAGCTGCGCGTCGGCAACTTCCGCTCCGATCGGCTCCTCCGCAAGGTCGAGGCCGACGCGTTCGAGGACTTCTCCATCGGCTTGCGCTGGTCGCCCCCGAACCTGGGCGCCCAGGCGGCCCGACGCGCCGAGGCCGAGCGGCGCGTCGAGCAGACCGAGGCCGACCTCGAGCAGGCGCGTCGCGAGCTCGTCGCCAAGGTGCGAGCGCTGCATGCGAGCGCCATCAGCTACCAGGCTCAGGTGGAGCACGCGCGGACCGCGGTGGCCCTGCGCGGCGAGCTCAAGAAGCTCGTGGGCCGCCGGCTGGAGCAGCAAGCGGCGACGCTCCTCGACCAGAGCCTGGCCGACCTCGACCAGCTCGACGCCCTTGCCGCGCTCCAGGAGGTCGAGAGCCGGCTCCGGCAGACCCTGCACGATCTGCGCGATGAGCTCTGCCTGTCCGCCGGCACGCCGCTCGAGCTGTCTCCCGCCGATGCTCCCCACTGCGCGGCTCCCACCGGGGACCTCGCGACGCTGCTGGCCAACGCCAAGTCCACCAGCCCCAAGCTGCGCGGCTTCCGTGCCCGAGTCGAGGAGGTCGAGGCCGAGAAGACGCGGATGTGGCTCGAGCTGGTGCCGTGGTTCGACTTCATCCAGCTCTCCTACGTGCTCGGTGGACGCGACGACCCGGACTACGTTGCCGCCCGTCTCTCCATCCCTCTTCCCCTGCTCGACTGGAACCGCCCGGAGCTGCGCTCGCTCGGCAGCCGGCGCCAGCGCATCGAAGCCGAGCAGCAGGCCGCCGACCAGGAGCTCGAGAGCCAGATCCGGCGGACGGTCGAGGAGCTGGCCGACCAGGCCGCCCTGGTCGAGCGCTACCACGAAGCCGAGCCCGTGCTGGACAAAGGCCTCGCGCTGCTGCGCAGGGCGCTGGAGGCCGGGCAGGCGGATCTGGTGCAGATGGCGCTGGTGCAGAACCGCACCCTCGGCGCACGCCGGGCCCAGCTGCGCGTGCTGCTCCAATGCCAGCTGACACGCATCGACCTCGACCGACTCATCGCCGACGACTGGAGGAAGCCTTGAAGCGCTCCCTATCTTTGATCCTGCTCGCCGCGGCCTGCCTCGCCGCCTGCGGCGAAGACAAGCCTGCGCCGAGCTCCATCGTGATCAACGAGCTGGTGCCCTCCAACCAGGCCGGCTGCGCCGACGAGCAGGGCGAGCTGGACGATTGGGTCGAGCTCTACAACAAGGGCGACCACGATCAGAGCCTCGAAGGCTATTACGTCACCGACGATCCCGCGGTCCCGCTCAAGAAACGGCTCGGCGCGGGCCTGGTGGTCCCGGCCAGGGGCGTCCTCCTTCTCTGGACCGACAAGAGCCCGGAGCAAGGAGCCGCCCACTTGCCTTTCAAGCTCGACGCGAAGGGCGAGGCATTCCAGCTGCGCGGGCCCGACGAGCAGCTCCTCGACGAGTACACCTTCTCCGACGCCGCCACCGACGTCTCGTTCGCCCGCTTCCCGGACGGCGATGGGGCCTTCGCCTCGTGCACCGCCCCGACCTGCGGCGCGGCCAACGGGTCGGCCTGCAGCAAGTAGGGGCCCACCCTCCTCCTGGAGGCGCGGGCGTCCCCACCCGCGAAGCCCTGCGCCGCAGGTCTTGATCTGGATTCCAGGAGGCCAGGCCCACTTCCCGACCAACTGGGAAATCTCGCGCCCCACCACGGTCTTCGCGCTATCGTCCGCCACCGTCATGCTCCGACCTGCCGCGCTCCGCCCCGGTGACGCCGTATCCATCGTCGCGCCCTCCAGCCCCTTCGATCGCGAGGCGTTCGCGCGCGGCCTGGAGCGCATCGCCGCCCGCTACCGGCCGGTCTTCGAGGACTCGCTGTTTTCCGGCGAACGCTACCTCGCCGGGTCCGATGCCCTGCGCCTGGAGGAGCTCCACCGCGCCCTCGCGCGCCCGGATACGCGCGCCGTCTTCTGCGCCCGCGGGGGCTATGGGGCGATGCGGCTCTTGTCAGGCCTGAGGCTCCCCGAGGTCTGCAAGCCGCTGGTGGGGTTCTCCGACGTGACCGCGCTCCACGGCGCGCTGCAGGCGGCGGGCCGCACCAGCATCCACGGGCCGGTCATCACCCATCTCGGAACCCTCGACGAGTCGACCGCCACCGGCCTCTTCGAGCTGCTCGAGAGCCCCGAGACGCGAGTGGTGCTGCAAGGAAGGCCCGTGGTCCCCGGCATCGCCGAAGGTCTCGTCGTCGGGGGAAATCTGTCGGTGCTGACGCGGCTCGTCGGCACCCCGTTCCTGCCCCCGCTCGACGGAGCGATCCTCTTCTTCGAGGACGTCGGCGAGCGCCCCTACCGTCTGGATCGCATGTGGCAGCATCTGTCCCTCTCCGGCGCGCTGCGTCGCCTCGCGGGAATCGCGATGGGAGCCTTCGAGGGCTGCGACGAGAAGGACGGGGGCTGGACCGCAGAGGAGATCCTGGGCGAGCTCGCGCGAGCGGCGAACCTGCCCTGCGTGATCGGCCTCCCGGTCGGCCACGGCAAGGCCAACCGGGCGTTCCCGCTGGGCGCTCGAGCACGGCTGGACGCGCAGTCCGGCACGCTCTGCTTTCTAGAGGGGGCGGTGCAGTGAAGGTCGTCACACCGCTCAAGCGCGAGCACCCGGTCGTGCCGGAGATCCACCAGGCGCTGCGACGGGGCGTGGACGAGGAGGTCTTTCCGGGCGGCGTCGCGGCGGTCTTCCTCGAGGGGAAGAGCGTCCACCTGTCCGCGACCGGCGACGCCCAGGTCATACCCGAGCGCGTGGCGATGAACGCCGATGCCCTCTTCGATCTCGCCTCGCTGACCAAGGTGGTGGCGACGACCGCCGCCACCGCGACCCTGGTGGGGCGGCGCCAGCTCAAGCTCGACGACCCGGTCGTGCGCTATTGGCCTGAGTTCGGCCGGGGCGGGAAGCAGCAGGTGACAGTTCGCCACCTGCTCGCCCACTCGTCAGGGCTGTGCGCGTGGAAGCCCTTCTTCGTCGAGGCCATGGCCGACCCCGGCTGCGGTCCGCTCTTTCGGGACCCGCCTCCCGAGTTCAGGTCACGCATCGCCGCCTGCCGCCGAGGCCGCGCGATGCTCTGGGGCGCGGTCTGTGCCGAGAAGCTCGTGCACCCGCCCGGAGAGCAGGCGGTCTACAGCGATCTCGGGTTCATCGCTCTGGGCCACCTGCTCGAGCTGGTCGCCGGCATCCCGCTCGATCGGCTCGTCTCCCAGGAGATTCACTCCGAGCTGCGGCTGGCATCGCTGGGCTACCGCCCGCTCGACGGGCCCGCGCGCAAGGCCCCGCTGCTGGTGGCAACAGGAGTGCGCCGTCCCCGCGAGCCGGCCCCAGGGCAAGAGAAGGTCCTCCCGGCACCCGATCCTTCGCGGCCGCCGAGCGTGCACCTGGGGGAGGTGGACGACGACAACGCCTTCGCCATGGGCGGGGTCTCGGGTCACGCCGGCCTCTTCGGGAACGCGCATGACGTCGCCGCCTTCGGCAACGTATTCCTCGAGGAGCTGGGCGGCGCCTCGCGCCTCGCGCCGCCCGAGGTGTGGGCGACCTTCGCGGCCACCGACTCGACGCCGCGCTCGACCCGTGCCCTGGGCTTCGACACCCCCTCGGGCCCTCATCCGGCGGCGGGCCACCACTTGTCGGCCTCGCGCACCCTCGGGCACACCGGCTTCACGGGCACCAGCCTGTGGATCGACCTCCGCCGCAAGCTCTCGATCGCGTTGCTGACCAACCGCGTCCACTCCTCGCGGGCCAACGTGCGAATCAGCGCCTTCCGGCCTGCATTTCACGATGCCGTCGTCGAGGCGCTCGATCTCGCGACCCGGCCTCCCTCCCCTCCCTCGACCGCCAACGGAGCCTCCCATGGAGCATGAGCACATCGTTTCCGGCATCGACCGCGCCAAGGTGCGACGCATCCACCTGCTGGGCGTCTGCGGCACGGGGATGGGCTCCTTCGCCGGGATGTTGGCCAAGGAGGGCTTCGAGGTCTCCGGCAGCGACGAGAACGTCTACCCGCCGATGAGCGACATGCTGCGCCAGTGGGGCATCCGCGCGCTCATGGGCTACCGCCCGGAGAACCTGGACGAGGTGAAGCCCGATCTGGTGATCGTCGGCAACGTCATAAGGCGCGTGAACCCCGAGGCGACCGCGATGCGCGAGCGCGGGCTCGCGCACATGAGCTTCCCGGCGGCGCTGGGCGAGCTATGCATCGGAGCGCGCCACTCGGTGGTGGTGGTGGGCACGCACGGCAAGACCACCAGCACCGCCATGCTGGGACACCTCTTGGTCACGGCCGGAAAGGACCCCTCGTTCCTGGTGGGCGGGGTGAGCCTCGACTACGGAAGCAACTTCCGCGTGGGAGCGGGCGACTGGTTCGTGGTCGAGGGAGACGAGTACGACACCGCCTACTTCGACAAGGGACCCAAGTTCCTCCACTATCGGCCGCGAACGGCGCTCTTCACGTCGATGGAGATGGACCACGCCGACATCTACCGCGACCTCGCCCACTACCGCTCCTCCTTCGAGAGGTTCGCGGCCCTGATCCCGCCGGAGGGCTACGTGGCGGTGGGCGCAGGCTATCCCGGCGCGGTGGAGGTGGCTCGGGCCGGCCGCGGCAGGGTCGAGACCTACGGTCGTCCCGGCGCCGACTGGCAGGCCAGCGAGATCGTGCACCGCCGCGACGGCGCCTGGTTCGACGTCGTGTATCGAGGCCAGAAGCTGCGGCGAATGAACCTGGCCCTCGGTGGTCCGCACAACATCGAGAACGCGCTCGGCTCGATCGCGGTGTGCCACGCTCTCGGCATTGGGCTCGAGGAGATCGCTCGCGCGCTCGCGACCTTCCGTGGGGTCAAGCGCCGACAGGAGCTGCGCGGCGAGCCGCGCGGGGTCCTGGTCATCGACGACTTCGCCCACCACCACACCGCGATCCGCGAGAC
>JACRCT010000986.1 GCA_016218885.1 Deltaproteobacteria bacterium
GCTACGGGCGGATGAAGCCTGCCGAAGCGTCGGTCGCTCCCGGGGGCCTCGTTCATTGGCTCGGCCATTGTGCGTCCACCGGGCACCCCGAGCGTAGGCCGGGCTTGCGAGGCCTACGCTCTGGCTGAACGGTCGTGCAGCTTCGGCCGAGCTTGTGAACGAAGCCCTCCCGGACCCCTTCGGTCCGGGGACGACGACAGCTAGGTGCTCGCAGTGCTCGTGAATGTCTTGCGAGGGCCTCGGCACCACTGGCCGGGGACTGCCGGAGGTCGCTTGGGGAGAGAGGCTCGACCGTGAAGGCGCTACTCATCGGTATCGTCGCCCTGCAATGCGGCTGTGGGACGCTCTTGGCGGTCCAAGAGCCGCTGCGGATCGGGAACTGGGCCGATCTGGACGAGCGGCAGCTCTCGCTGGTCCGGGGGCGCACCACGCTGCAGCAGGCCGAGCAGGCCATGCACCGGCTGGGTCTGACGGGGGTCCGGAGCGACACCTACGTCGGCGATGGATCGCGGATGGTCAGCGCCCTCTCCGCCGACTTCCAGACGCGGGTCCACCTCTTCGAGAACGACCGCTATCAGCGGAGCCTGGCGGTGGGCAGCGGAGGCGAGCTGCCGTTCGGCTACGCGCTCCGCGTGGCGCGCTCCGGCGACGGGCTGATCCTGGTGGCGCTCTACCGCGACCCCAGGTTGGTGACCGACGCGTCGGCATCGGCGAACGGGCCGAGGCTCGGTCTCTTCGTGGAGGGCGAGGGCGGCTTCGAGCTCGCCAAGACGCTGCCGCTCGACGCGCTGGCCTCCGCCCACCAGGGCCTGACCAGCCCGCTCTTCGTCGGCCACGACTTCGGGGAAGGGGTGATCTTCCTCGCCCGGGACCGCGAGGGCCGGCTCTGGGAGCACGCCTACCTCATGACCCTGAAGCGAGGCGAGCTGGCGCTCCAGCCGCTCTCCCTGGACGAGGCCGCCCGCTGCTCGTGCGTGGAGAGGTATGTCTACGCCGCGAGCGCCGAGGAGCTGGGGCGGGAATGAGCCGAATCAAGGGGCGTCGATGACCTTCCGCGCCGCCATCCGCTCCTTCACGGCACTCAGCTCCGCCCGGTACAGCCATTTGTCTTCGAGCTGAAGGGCGCGGGTCGCCAGCCATCCTCGTCAGGTGCGAGGCGATCGGAGCGGGGGCCGCCTGAAGTCAGCTCGGGTGCAAGTCGCTCAGGGGCACCAGCTGATCCTGCCGAACGCAGCAAAACGACGACGCCCCGGCGGGAGCGAGAGCAAAGGCGCTCTGGAGGGAAAGCCCTCACCCGGCGGGCTTACTGCCGTAAGCCCGCCGACCTCTCCCAGGCGGTTCGGGCGAGCGCTTCGCGCCCGCCCGCACCTGGGAGAGGTTGGGTTGCGCAATTGTGGTCCACCCAGAGGTCTACCGCCACGGACGCGAGTTGGCGCAGCAGGTCCTCGCGCCGAGGCAGTGCAAGAACGAGCGCCCCTCTCCCCGGGAGTGAAACGACCGATGGGAGAGGGGGCAGGGGTGAGGGCCCTCCCCAACCGAAGAGCTCGGCAGCAAGACGATGACCGCCTGGCGGGAAGGATCCACCGCTCCTCCCAGTCCTGTTGCTGGCGGCCGTGCCGGACGGCGCCGCAGGACGTTGCGCGCGGTGCCCTCACCCCTCATCCAGCGGGACGTCGCCCAGCTCTTGGAGGGCCTTCGAGGCGCGTGAGATCGCCGGAACGAGCACCTCACCCTCCACGCGCCCGGCCACCTCCAGCACCGTCCGTCCCTGCGCATCGCGGCCGGGGCGCTCCTTGGTGTAGGCGGCCGGCGCGGCGGCGAGCACCACCCCCAGCGCCTCGCTGGCCCTGGCGAGCTCCGCCCCGAGCGCATCGTTGATCGCCTGCTCGCGGGCGCGCCGCGACGAGCCACCCTTGATCTCCACGGCGACCGACCCGAATAGCTGGCCCTGCTCGGCAATGAGCCCGTGCGGCTTCCCGGTCTTGTCGAACATCACGAGCGTCGCCTGGGCGGCCTTGACGCGATCGCGCGCGGCCGCCAGCGCGGCCGCGGCGCGCCTCGAGAGGTCCTTGCCCGCTGGGCTCGGCGTGACGCGGAGGGTCTTCGCGAGCTGGGTGTGTTCTCGGTGCAGGCGGGTCACCTCGGCTTTGGCCGCGGCGAGGTCGTCCTCGAAGCGCTTTCGGTCGTCGCTGCTCATAGGGTGACTTCCATCGGCCATTTCGAGCGCGGGCACAAGAGGTTCGATGCTCCCGATGTGTCCCGCAGTTCCTCTAGCTCGCCGCGGTCGAGTAGGCTTCCGGCACACTCGAAGGAGGTCGCATGCGAGCCACCGTGGGCTGGAGCGCGGCATTCGTCGGTCTCTTGTTCGCACTACCTACGGCATGGGCAGGCTGGCCGCCACCGCCGGATGCGACTCCTGCCGACCTCTCCGATCCTGCCAATTGGCCCAATGACGGGGACTACGGATACAGCGACAGCTCCCCAGGGCAGTGGCCCCTGTACTGCTTCGTGCCGGTGGTCGCCGAGAAGGTGACCGACCAGGAGTCTGCGGCCGGGATGTGCGTGGACTCGGCGTGGCGTCGGACCATCGGTGTCCCGGAAACCATCCTCGCCGCGGTCGGTGGCGGCGTCTCCTGGGAGGACGCCGACCTCATCGCCAAGGTTCAGCTCAGTCTCGGCGAGCTCGTCAACCACAAGCCCCTCCACACCGATGGTTTGGCCTGCGGCGGAGAAGGCGAGGTCGCAGGCTTCGATTGCGATGGCGACGGAGTGGTCACCGTGGGCGATTACCAGGACAGTCCCAACTTGAATCCGCCAGCCGGATCGGGCCATCCACTTGGCGACGTCAACGGGAACGGCAAGCTCGATCCCCAAGACCTCATCCTGAATTTCTCCGACGGCATTGACGACGATGGCAACGGGTACGTCGATGACATCGCAGGGTGGGACTTCCTCAAGGATGACAACGACCCCGCCGACGACAGCGGCCGCGGCTCAGGCAATCCGGGTGGTCGGCTGGCGGCGGCTGGGACCAACAACGGGATCGGCGGCGCAGGGGTGTGCCCGATGTGCCGGTTCCTTCCGGTTCGCGCCGCCGGGCCGCTGGCCGATGCGGGGACGCTCGGGAAGGGCATCGCCTTCGCCGTCGACCGCGGAGCGCGGGTCGCCCTGTGCGATGCGGAGATCGACGGGCACACGGCGTTTCTCGCCGCCGCCGTGGCGTATGCCCATCAGAGGGGAGTCGTGGTGGTGGGCTCCGTGGGCGGCGCTGGCTCGCGGTTCCACGCTCCGCTCTCGGTCTTGGAGGGGGCCCTCGCGGTGAGCGCCGTGACGACCGATGCCGACAGCCTCGCCCAGACGACGACGTTTCTGGCCAGGCACCCGCGCAGCAACTTCGGTGCCCAGATCCTGCTCGCGGGCGCCGGTCCGGGAGGGCCGGAGGAGGCCGCAGGGGCCATGGCGGGGATCGCCGGATTGCTCCTCTCGGCGAGGACCGGCGCGGGCGCACTCGCTCCTCCGCTGAGCGCGGGCGAGGTGGAGGCCCTGCTCGTGCAGACGACGACTCACGATAGGCGACTATCGTCGGACTTCGAGCAGCACTCGGGATACGGGCGCGCCCATGCGGGCGCGGCGGTGGGCGCAGTCGCCGGGGGATTGATTCCGCCGGAGATCCATCTCACCGCGCCGGGCTGGTTCACTCCCCTCAAGGCAGGCGGAGCACCCGTCGAGCTGCGCGGGACGGTGAGCGCGCAACGAGCCGACTCGTACGACTTCTCCATCGAATGGGCGCCCGGGGTGGAGCCGCTCGAATCGGACTTCAAGGCGCTCCCCGGGGGCAGGACGGGGATTCCTCCCGAGGTGGTGACGGGCCTGGGCGGGTCGCTCACGCAGCTCGACCCGGCCGCCATCGATCCCACGCACCTGCGTGACGCAGACAGCCCCAGGGGCGAGAACGACGCGGCCTTCACGGTGCGGGTCCGAGCCAGCGCCAGGTACGCAGGGGCCACGGTCTCTTCCGAAGCGCGCCGCGTCTTCTCACGCATCGCGGACTCGAGCCTGGCCGAGAAGTTCCCCCTGCACTTGGGCGAGAGCGCCGGCAGCCCAAAGCTGGCAGACCTCGATGGCGATGGAGTCCGCGACCTGGTCGTCGCGGCGGGCGGCCACCTGCATGTGTACAAGGTCTCCGCGACGGGCCCGGTGGAGCTGGCCGGCTTCCCGTTCGCCACCGCGCGCATCGACGGCCTTCAGTCGCCCGCCCCCGGGCCGCAGACGCCGGTCTACCTGTCGGCGTCCGCCTACCAGAGCGGCGGCATCAATCCCACGCTGGGCCTCGAGCCCATCGCAGGCGCTCCGGCCATCGCCGACCTCGATGGCGACGAAACGCCGGAGATCGTCTTCGCGACCACTCCCGGTACCGTCTATGTCATCGGCCATGACGGCGCACTCCGGCAGGGCTGGCCGAAGCGCCTGCCGTCGATCCCCTCGTGCGTGCCGTCCAATCCGAACGACGGATGCAGCGACGCCAGCCATCGGGTCACACGGGGGATCCGGGCGTCGCCCGTGCTCGCGGACCTGGACCGGGACGGCGCGCTGGACATCATCGTGGCGAGCCTCGACGGCCTGATCTACGCCTTCCACGCCGACGACACCCTGGTCGCCGGGTGGCCGGTCGCGGTGCACTACACGGGCGCGCTCGCCGACGAGCCACCGCGGAGCGGGCTGCTCGCGACGCCAGCGGTGGCCGACTTCAACGACGACGGCTATCCGGACCTGCTCATCGGGTCCAGTGAGCCGCTCGCCGCAGGAAGGGCGGCGGCGGTCTACCTGGTGGACGGCCGGGGCACGGCGGCGCCGCAGACGATCCTGCCGGGCTGGCCCGTCACGCTGCCATCGCTGGCGCTCCTGGACCCTCGCGCCGAGGGCATTGCCTTTGCCGGAGCGATCGGGAGCTTCAATGGCGTCCTGGCGGGAGTGGTCCATGCCAATGGCGGCACGATTGCGCTCTTGCCGGCAAACCCCGGAGCGCAGGCGACGCTGGGGGCGCTACCCGCCTACGCGCTGCCGCAGGCTGGGGGCCGGGTCGGTCTGGCTGGACCGGCCGAGTGTGGGCCGCTCACCTCCGCGACCTCGAATGACATGGTGCCGGTCTGGGCCGCGCCGGCGCTGGGGGATTTCGATCAGGACGGAGTGCCCGACGTGGTCACTGCCGGAGCCTCGAGCGTTCTCGCTGCGAGTCTCGCTGCTTCGGGCGGGGAGGCGGCACGGGGGGAGAAGCTCCTGGGAATGTGGAGCGGAAGCACGGGAGCCATGCTGCCTGCCTCGCCCATGGTGCTGAGTGACTACGCCTTTGGCGGGAGCGCAGTGGTGGCCGACCTGGACGGGGACGGTTACCCTGAGGCCGTGCTTGGAACCGGCGGGCACCTCGTGCACGCCGTCGATGCCTGCGGTCGTGAGCCGGCAGGCTTCCCCAAGGCGACCGGGCAGTCGGTGGCGGCGAGCCTGGCGGTGGGGGACCTCGACGGCGACCACCTGCTCGAGCTGGTGGCATCGACGGTGGACGGGTGGGTCTACGTCTGGCGCACGGCAGGACGCGATGACGGGATCGTGACCTGGGAATCGGCGCATCACGACAACCGCAACAGCAACAGCCTCCTCGAACCTCTCGAGCAGGGGAGCACCACGTCAGTCACGTTGCCCTTGACCGAGGCGACCTGCCGCCCGCCGCCTCCCGGCGACGCTGGGGTTCTTGACGGCGGGGGGCCCGATGCCGCGTCGGCGGACTCCGCGGCCGACGCATCGGCCGCCGCTGATGACGCGGCGCTCCTCGGGCCGGCAGATGCCGGTGGTGTCGACCCGGGCATCGAGAACGGCTCATCCGGGTGCAGCTGCAGCACCAATTCGGCGGGCCCGGAGATGGCGTTCCTGCTCCTCGCTCTGGTGTACGCCTGCGCGACCCGCCGGCGGTGAGCACTGGTGGCCTGCAAAGGCTGGCCTCGGCAACTCGCCGAGCCATCCGCAGGCGCAGTAGAACGGGGGCGCGTCGCGGTGGCCATCGCAGGAGTCACACAGGTCCCATAGGTCCCAGACTCACCAAGGCAGACAAGCGGCCATTCAGGTCGCCGGGCGCCTGGTTCGCTCAGCGCCAGAACCGCCGCAGCGACCCCAGCAGCACGCCGAACGACGCCAGGATGAACACCGGCGGCGCGGTGCCAAACCACATCGCCGGGCACCACGGCCCCACCCGCATGCGGAACCACAAGGCATAGAGGGCCACGGCTCCGAGCGCCGCCGCGATGAGGTGGATGGCGGCGGCCGGCGCCGGCGCAGAAGGGGCGCCCCCCTGGCGCGAGCACCCCACCTCGGCGGCCAAACGTTCGGCCAGTTGGCCAATCTCGGCTTCGCTCAGCGACCATCGCCCGGTGGCGCACGCCCTGCCGTGTTTGCGCTCGATCTGCAGCCAGAAGGAGGGCGTCCCGTCCGAGCGGGACCCTATCTTCACCACCCGCACCGACTCGATCTCGTTGAAGGGCACCACCTGCTGCGTGCGGCTCCACCACATGCGCCGGTCGATGACGAGGCGCCGCTGCGCCGGGTCCACCGTGGTCACCACCTCTTCCATGAAGAGCAGGCCAGCCAACCCGATGCCCGCCAAGAGCACCCCCAGCCACTTGGCGGCTGCAGTGTCCCCGTCCCCCACCGCGGCGTGGCGAGTCAGCCAGAGGAACAGGACCCCCACCACGACGCAGCCCACGGCCATCGCGCCGGTCTTGCCGGTGTTGGAGGTCACCTGCCAGGTCGAGGTCGACATGCCAATCATCCTAGCGCGAGGATCGCGGCTCGGTGCCCTCGGCAAGAAATCGCTGGCCACGGTCTTCGTAGAGAGTGCCGAGCGATGATGCTCTGACCGAATCGCCCGGGAGGGCTCATGTTCTCGACTCGCGTCATGCCACGATGGGCAGCCCCCTTTCTCTTGGCCCCACTGCTTGCCTGCGCGGCCCACCAGAAAGGCAATGCCGACCAGCGGGCAGCCGAGGTCTTCGTCATCGGTGGGATTCACCAGGACCACGAGAAGGCCAAGCTCTACACCTACGAGCGAATGGGGACGCTCGTACAGGAGCTCACCCCGGAGATTCTCTGCGTGGAGGTCCTGCCGGAGAACCTCGCGAACGGCACCGACAAAGGAATGCCGTGGGACTTCAGGCGCTTCATGGTGCCCAATGCACGCAAGATGGGCATCCCTATCGTCGGGGTTGACTGGTGGAACACCGAGGAAGGCTCGAAGTGGGAAGCCCTCCAGCGCCAGGCCGCCAGCGATGAGTCCCTCGCGGCGGAGATCCAGCTCTACGGCGGCATCTTCGCTGGGCTCGGCCAGTACTTTCGCGAGCGCGACTTCTCCGAGATCAACAGCGAGGAGATAACCGCTCTCTGGCGGGCCAAGAGCGCCTTCAAGGCCGAGGTGGTCGGGCGCAACGCGGCCTATCAGCCCATCCTCGACTTCGAGACCCGCCGCAACGCCGAGATGCTCGCGAGGATCGAGCAGGCCCTGGCGGCGCACCCGGGCAAGCGCGTGCTCGTCGCCGTGGGGATCGATCACAAGCACGCGCTCGAGGACGGCCTGCGCCAGCACGGCGTGCGCGTCCTCAC
>JACRCT010000987.1 GCA_016218885.1 Deltaproteobacteria bacterium
AGAGCCGGCGGCGGTGCCGCGGCGCCTGCTTTCGGCCAGCACCCGCGGGCTCCTCCTCGGCGTGGCGGCGGCGGTGCTCTTCGTCGGAATCGGGTTGGGCGCGTGGTGGGTCGCGTGCTCATCGGAAGGAGGATGGGGCTTCTGGCGAGAAATCGGAGGGCGCCCCCGCCCCCTCCTGCGCGTCACCAGCATCCCCACCGGAGCGACGGTGCGCATCGGCGACAACATCCTCGGCCAGACGCCCTACGTCGGGGAGAACGATCTCCCCGGCGGCGAGTACGCCCTCTACGTGGAGAAGGACGGCTTCGAGGCCACGCGGGTCATCGTGAAGGCGTCGGACGCCAGGCCCATCCACGTCAAGCTCACGCCCCGCTCGGGCGGCCCGCGCAGGCCCTGAGGCGGCCAAGCCGGCACCAACGTCCGGCGTCGGCGGTGGCTTCAGGCTCCAGACCCCAGGCCTCAGGTCAAGCAGTGCCTGAAGAAGCCTGGGGCCTGAAGTCTGAAGTCCGAGGTTTTCACGCCTGGGCAGGGGCCTCGACGGCCCGTCGCCGCTCCTCGTTGGCGCGGATGAGGTAGCCCATCAGCATCAACGAGGACGTGTTCTCGAGCACCCGCTCCGGGTCGCGCGAGATGAGGCTCGAGCTGTAGGAGAGGAAGAACTGCGCCAGCTCCTCGCCAGCCTCCCTCACGATCAACGCGTTCAGGACCGACGGCTCCATGGTGCGGATGTCGTTGATGAAGCGGATCGCGAGCGACTTCTTTTCCTGGTCCACGTGCCCTCCCGCGCGGGCGGTTGGAGTCGGCGCCTGAGGGGGCCGCGACCCGCCTCGGCAATATCCGGCGCGCATCCGCCGTCCGCAACGCCCACTCGGCCGGGCCTCCTTCGAGGAGTCGGCCGCTTTGCCTCTTGCCTGCGCCCGTGCCAGAATCCTCGGCCATCAAGCGCCGCAAGGCTTCGGGACATGGGAGGAGCTTCAAGAATGTTCACGGGCGTGAAGGTCTTCTCGGCGACCAAGGCAAAAGAGCGTGAGGAGCTGGGCGAGAACGTGACCCGCTGGCTGAGGTCGAACCAGGACCTCGATGTCGTCGACCGCGTGGTGAGCCAGTCCTCCGACAACGAGTTCCACTGCCTGTCGGTGGTGCTCTTCTACAAGGAGAAGAAGGCCTGATTGGGGCGGGGCCGCTCGTCCAGCCTCGACCCCCTACCCGGCCTTCGCGCCTGCCCGTGCCGCCCTCAGCGCGCGCACGTGTCCCCGGATCTCCTCCAGGCGCGCCTCCCAGGACTCGTCTCTGATCTTCTCCGAGCGCCATCGCCGCGGGCCTGGCGAACGCAGGGCCTTGCGCACCTGCTCGACGGCCGACGCTCCATCCCTTGCGATGAGGCACAACCCCAGCCGCACCACCTCGGGCACTGCGGTCGACACCACCGGAAGGCCGGCGGCGAGGTACTCGCGCACCTTGAGGGGATTGGCATTGAGGGTCAGCTCGTTGACCCGGAAGGGCATCAACGCCACGTCGAAGCCCTTGGCGTAGGCCGGCAAGGTGGCGTAGGGCCGCGGACCCAGCAGGTGGATGTTCGGGACCCGCCTCAGCCGGGAGACGTCGGTGCGCACCCGCCCAAGGAGGACCACGCTCCCGCGGGGAAAGGCACGGGCGACCTCCTCGATGAGCTCTTGATCGACCCAGTCGGCGAGGAGCCCGAAGAAGCCCAGGACCGGCTTGGGCAGCCCGGCCAGATCGCCCGGGACCACGGTCTTGGCCGAGAGCGCCTTGGAGAAGTGGGCGTAGTCCACGCCGTGGCGCACCAGCACGGTCCGGGGATTGAGCAGCCGCTTGGCTTCATAGAGCTTCTGCGCGGAGGTGATCACCAGGTCCGCTTCGCGCACCAGCCGCGCCTCGGTCTCGGCGACGGCCTCGGCCGGGGCGTCGGAGAACGCCGAGAACTCATCGACGCAGTGGTAGATGAGCAGCTCGGGATCGAGCGAGCGCGCCACCCACTCCGCGGCGGGCAGGAAGCTCCACACGATGGGCCGGGAGAACCCCAAGGACCCCATCGCCCGCCGGACCTGGAGAGTGAGCACGGCCCGGTTGAATGAGCGCGCGGCCTCCGAGGCGAAGAGCGGCAGGGCCACCGGCGCCAGCACATGGATGTTCTTCTCGACCTCCCGTACGCCGCGCACCGCCGCCAGGACCTTGGTCGCCATCCGCCTCAGGTCGTGCGTGCTCGCGCGCGGGGCCCGGTTGCCCAGCGAGTTCACCCAGAGAATCCGGTTGTCGCGGGCGAGCAGGCGCATCAGGTGCGTCTTGGAGAGCGGATCGCCGTCCCAGTCGTTGGCGAAGCAGACGATGTCCCGTCCGCGCAGCGTCGCGTCCGCTCGTCTCCGCTTGCCGCGCCGTCGCTTCGTCTGCGCCATGCGCGTGGCCTTTGCCGCCTCGAGCGTGTCGGTTGCCTCTCCAGTTCGCTGCGTCATGGCCCCTCCCCCGCTTTGCCTGGCTACGGCGTCACCGCGGCCGACGCGGGATGCTCCAAGCCCTTCACCCTTGGTGGCGCCGCGAGACGGGCCCGCTCCCGCTCTCGTGCCCCGCGTCCGAGATAGGTCGCGTGCCACTCCTCGAAGACCCACAGGGCGAAGAGCTCCTCACGCCGGTCCACCTCGCCCCGCCGGTGCTCCTCGAGCATGCGCTCCAGCGCGCGGGCTCCGAAGATGTCCCGAGACGCCGACCCCAGGGCCAGCAGGCGCGCCCGACAGGGCTCATACAGGTCGGTCCGCAACCAACGCGTCAGCGGCACCGGGAACCCCTTCTTCGGCCGCCCGAGGATCGCCGAGGGGATCTTGCCCGCCATCGACGTCCGTAGCAGGCGCTTGCCCACGCCGCGGGCGAGCTTGAGCCTGGAGGGCAAGCTCCAGGCGAACCCGAGCAGCTCATGGTCGAGGAAGGGCACCCGCAGCTCGATGGCCCAGGCCATCGTCATCTTGTCCGCCTTGAGCAGCAGGTCGTCGGGTAGCCACACCTTGGTGTCGAGGTAGAGCATCCGGTGGAGCGGGTCGAGCCCCTGTGTCCGAGACCAGCGGGGCGCGTTGCGCTCGGCGATCTCATCGAGGGCGCGGGGGCCGAAGTGCGCCGCGATCGACGCGTCGTCGAAGGCGCGGCCGACGCCCAGGTAGCGGCTCTTGAGCGGCTTGCCGGCGAGCCGCAAGTACCGGTTCACCTTCACCGGCCAAGGGCCCTTCGCGGCCAGGCCCACCAGGCGATCGAGTGCTCTGCCCCCGACCGCCCGCATGCGCTCGAGGGCGAGCATCTTGGAGTAGATGGGATAGCCGGCCAGGACCTCGTCGGCCCCCTCACCGGAGAGCACCACCACGACCTCTTCCCGCGCCCGCTTCGCCAGGTGCATCAGCGGGATGCAGGCTCCGTCGGAGAGCGGCTCGTCGAGGTGCCAGGCGAGATCCTCCATCGAGTCGCGGAAGGCGGCGCTGTCGACGGTGACCTGGCGGTGCTCGGTGCCCAGGTCCTGCGCGGCCATCCGCGCCCATGCGAGCTCGCCCTCGCTGTCGCCTTCGTAGCCGACCGCGAAGCTCTTGAGCGCGCTGGGGTCGGCCTGGTTCATGGCCCACGCCACGGCCGTGGAGTCGATCCCTCCGGACAGGAAGACGCCCACCGGCACCTCGGACATCAGCCGCAGCCGCACCGACTCCAGAAGCTCCTGGGTGAGAGCCTCGGCCTCCTCGATCTCGTCGCGGGGCCGTCCGTCCTCCCGTCCGGCATCGACCGGCACATCCCAGAACTGCCGCTGGTCGAGGGCGCCGTCCTTGAATACCAGCCGGTGGCCCGGCTGCAGGCGCTGGATGCCCGCGAAGAGCGTGTCCGGACCGGGCACGTAGCGCAGGGCGAAGTAGTCGGCGAGGCGGCTCGAGCACAGCTCGCGACGCACGTCGGGGAAGGCGAAGAGCGCCTTGATCTCCGAGGCGAAGACGAGGTCCCCGCCGCTCGTCAGGGTCCAATAGAGCGGCTTGATGCCCAGCCGGTCGCGCGCGAGCAGCAGCCTCTTCTCCCGGCCGTCCCAGAGCCCGAAGGCGAACATGCCCCGTAGCCGGTTCGGCAGCTCGTCGCCCCACTCCTCGTAGCCGTGGACGATGACCTCGGTGTCGCTGCGCG
>JACRCT010000990.1 GCA_016218885.1 Deltaproteobacteria bacterium
CCAGCGAGATCTCCAGGTGGAAGACGTGCTCGCCGTGGCACTGGAAGCGGAAGTGGCCGGGCTCGATGACGCCCGCGTGCACCGGACCGACCGCCACCTCGTGGATCTCCTCGCCCTCCACCCGGAAAAACTCGGTGATCCCCACCGTCGGCTGCTCGCCCTCAGGCCGGCCCCAGGCATCGTGGCCGGGGCGGCGGGAAGGGTGGAAGCGCACCGGCTTGAGCCAGGGGTGGCCCTCGGGCACCACGCCCCACTGCTCGGCGATCTCCCGCTCGAAGAGGTGCACCTGCGCGCACTCCGGGGTCATGGAGGCGAAGGACTCGCCGGCGAGCGCCGCGCGCCCCACCTCGAGCTGGCCCTCCTGGTCCACGGCGAGGACGACCACCAGCTCCAGCCCCGCGTCCCCGTCCGCGTCCGCGGGCCGGGCGAAGAGAGCCGCCACGCGGCGGCCCTGGCCGGGCGCGGCGATCACCGCCTGCCGCAGCTCCTCCAGGGGAAGCAGGGGCGCCTGTGCCAGAGGAGCGGAGCGGCCGTTGCGCACCGAGAGCAGAGGGGTGGTCATGGCGTCCTCTCCAAAAACGCCGCCGCTTCGCGCAAGGCGGTGTCGAGGGGCGGCGGGAGGTAGAGGCCCAACAGCAGCACCAGGCTCATGAAGACGATGATCGGCGCCACGGTCAGGAAGCTGTCCTTGGCGTCGGTGGCGCTCGCCCGGGGCGAAGGCTCGCCCTGCACCACAGCGAGCACGGTGGCCCCCATGCCCATGAAGATCACGAAGAGCGCCAAGAGGAACATCCCGCCCGTCCAATACTGCCCGCTGGCGAACGCCGCGCGCAGGATGGTGAACTCGCTGAAGAAGGGGCCGAAGGGCGGGGAGCCGGTGATGGCGAAGAAGCCCGCCAGAAACAGCGTGCCGCTGATCGGCATGCGCCGGATGGCCCCGCCCACCACGTCCACGCTCTTGCTGTCGTAGGCCCGGTCGATGTTGCCCGCGGACAGGAAGAGCACCCCCTTGGTGAGCCCGTTGTTGACCAGGTGCAAGAGCGCGCCGAAGAGCGCCCAGCCGTCGATACCCACCCCCAGCACCAGGATGCCCATGTGCTCGACGCTGGAGTAGGCGAGCATCCGCTTGTAGTCGCGCTGGCGGGCCATGAAGATCCCCGCCACCGCCATCGAGACCAGCCCGATGGTCACCATGATCCCCCGGGCGAAGGCCCCCTCGCCGGAGGCGACGCAGATCTGGAAGAAGCGCAGCAGGGCGAGGAAGGCGCAGCTGGTCAACCCGCCGGCGAGCAGGGCCCCGACCAGCCCGGGCGCCTCGCCGTAGGCGTCGGGTTTCCAGGTGTGCATGGGGGCGAGGCCCATCTTGGTGCCGTAGCCCACGAACAGGACGACGAACGCCGCGCGCAGCCAGGGACGGGAGAGCTGCGGCGCCTCTCGAACCAGGTCCTGGAAGAAGAGGGAGGGCTCGAGGCCGCCGTGCAGCGCGGCGTAGGCGAGGAAGAACGAGCCGAAGAGCGCGAGCGCGATGCCCACCGAGCCGATGAGCAGGTACTTCCAAGTCGCCTCCAGCGAGCGCGGGGTGCGGTGAAAGTAGAGCAGCGGCGCCGAGCTCAGCGTGCAGGCCTCGATGGCCACCCACATCAATCCCAGGTGCTGGGAGAGCACCGTCAGCGTCATCATCGCCAGAAAGGCGAACAGGGCGGCGCTGAACACCCGGTTCGGCCGGGAGGCACGCGAGGCGAGGTAACCGGGCGCGTACACCGAGCAGAGGAAGAACAGCACGGCGAGGAAGGCGAGCACGACGCGGTTGAGGGGGTCGAGCTCCAGCCACGGATGGAGCGAGGCGTCCGGCCACAGCAGCGCGGCGATCACCAGCGCCAGCTGCACCGCGCCGCCAACGGGCAAGAGCCACGGGCGCAGGCGGTTGGAGGGGAGCAGGAAGGTGACCGCCGCGAACGCCAACGGCACCAGCACGAGCGCGAGCAGCATGTCACTCCTTCAAGGCGCTCAGACGCGCCGTGTCGAGCGAGGAGAACTCGCGGTTGATGTGGTTGATGATGATCCCCATGACGAAGATGCCCACGAAGAGGTCCAGCAGGACGCCCAGCTCGACCATCAGCGGCATCGCCTCCAGCAGCAGCAGGCCCATGATGAAGATGCCGTTCTCCAGCACCAGGTAGCCCACGACCTGGGTGATGGCCTTGCGCCGCGTGGTGAGCAGCAGAAACCCGGTGAGCACGGTGGCGAGCGAGGCCGGCACGAGCAGCGAGCCGACGTGCTGGGCGGCGAGCGGCAGCGTCCGGGCGAACACCAGGGAGATGCCCGACCCCACCGCGCCGAGCATCAGCGAGGGCAGGAAGCCGACCAGCGGCTCGATCTCCCGGCGGATGGAGGCGTCGCGCATCGCCCGGTTCAACAGCAGCGGGATGACCACGCCTTTGAGGAAGATGGCGCCGCCGGTCAGCATCGCCGTGCGCCAGCCGAAGTCGGCGTCCACGGCGATGGTCAGCAGCCCCAGCAGCACCCCCTGGCCGGCCGAG
>JACRCT010000991.1 GCA_016218885.1 Deltaproteobacteria bacterium
CATGCTCCCCAACCCGCACCGCTTCTCGCCCAACGCCCCCGCGCTCCTGCGACGGCGCGCGAACCGGGTTCTCGAGCGCTGCCAGCAGGACGGGGTCGCCACGAACGCGGAGCTCGCCGAGGCCAGCCTCCAGCTCGACCGGTGGCTAGGTCCCGTCGCCTCGGCCGCTCGGAACGCCGACTGACTCTGCAGGTCCACGACCGGCGTCAGGTCCGGACGCCGAGGCTGCCCCCTGGCTGGCGGGCGGCGCCGAGGCCGGCGCTCGTGGACCCTCAGGCCGGGGCTCGGGGGACCGGCTCGACGTGACGCGGATCGTCCTCTCACCCAGCAGCTGGCCCGAGGCCGTCTCGACGCTGCAGGACCAGAGCGCGGGCGCCAGACCGAGATGGCGCTTGATGGACCAGGTGTGGAACCCCTCGGCGCGCCCGCCATGGACCACCAGCGCGATCCGGTCGGTCACCCACCCGTCGCGCCGCCAGACATGGAAGAGCGCGTCGTGCAGCCCTCGCGGGGCCCCGATGGCCGTGGTGCATACCAGCTGCGCGGGCGCGCACACCTCCTCCGCCGCATCCACCACCTCCTTGCCCGCGAGTGCAGTCCCCATCCTCGCCTGGACCAGCCGCAGCGGCGCCGGAGGAATCAGGCGCGTGCCTCCGACCGCCAGCAGCCCCGGAATGAACAACCCCGTGGCGGCCGCAAGCGCGGCGACCCGGCGGCGCTGCTCCCTGGCCATCGCCACGGCCGCCAGCGGCAGGATGACCGCAGTGCCGAAGGCGGCTCCCCACAGGCCAAGCCGGTTCGAGGCGCCGAGGATGGGCAGCACGACATTGAGGGCCGCGAAGCTGGCCAACGCCTGGAGCAGCAGCGCCGGAATGGGACGCAGGAGGATGGTGCGGAACCAGGGATCCCAGAGCGTGGCCAGACCGGCGGCGGCGAGCACCGCAAGGAAGGCGAGGTGCTCCAGGTCGCCCGGGGTGGCCATCCAGTAGAACGGCGCGGCGAAGAAGAGCGAAAGCTGGATCTGCCACCCGCTCGCCGCGATGGAGCCGAACCGGGCGGCCCGCAGCGCCCACGCCCGCCGCGAGGAGAGGCGCGCCGCGTCGAGACGATGCACCTGCGCCAGCCCGATGAGGAGCGCCCACCCCAGCACCGTGATCGCGGCAATGAGGCCGGCCCTCGCTGGGCTGCGATCCATGAAGACCGCGCTGGCCACCCCCACCGCCAGAGAGAGCCAGGGCAGCGCGCGCCGACCCGCCGGCTTGAGACGTGCGAAGCCGAAGGTAGAGGGCGGCAGCGGGTGGCGGTGCGGCGAAGCGGAGGGTTCCACGGGCAATGGGCCTCACCAGAGAGAAGCGCGGAGTCGGTTCAGCCTACCTTGAGGAGCTCCTGCTAGGATGCAGCGCCTTCCACCGGACAGATCAAGGCGGGAACCATGCTCGAGGGCCTCTTCCGCACCAAGTCGCTGGAGCAGCTCAAGGCCAGCGCCGAAGACCCCCACCATCAGCTCAAGCGCAAGCTCAGCGCGTTCGACCTGACGATGTTCGGCATCGGGGCGATCATCGGCGCGGGCATCTTCTCGACCATCGGAACCGCGGCTGCGGGCAACCTGGCGGACGGCCGTCCTGGCGCCGGACCCGCGCTGATCCTCAGCTTCGTCCTCACCGCCGTGGCGTGCGGCTTCACCGCTCTGTGCTACGCCGAGCTCTCGTCGATGATCCCCGTCTCGGGCTCGGCCTACACCTATGCCTACGCCACCCTCGGCGAGCTGATGGCGTGGATCATCGGCTGGGACCTGGTACTGGAATACGCCGTCTCCAACGTCGCAGTGGCGATCTCCTGGGGGGACTATGCGCGAAGCCTGCTCGACAACCTGGGCTTGCACATCCCCGGCTGGTTGGCCATCGACCCCCGCACCGCGTTGACCCTCTCCGAGGGCTGGCTCAAGCAGGCGGCGCTGGCAGCCCAACCCGGGCTCGGGGTGCGGATGGATCTGCTGGCCCAGGCGCACCAGGGCCTGGTGGACGGCGGCCAGGTCTTCGCTTACTGGGCCTCGGTCAAGGACGCGCCGCTCGTGGGCGGCTTCCCGGTCACCGTGAACCTGCTCGCCGTGCTGATCACCGGGTTGGTCACCGCCGTCTGCGTCTGGGGCATCAAGGAGAGCTCGCGGGTCAACTCGGTGATGGTGGTCGTCAAGCTGGTGGTGCTGCTGGGAGTCATCGCCATGGGCGCCGCCTACGTCGACACCAAGAACTGGCACCCCTTCACCCCCAACGGCTTCAAGGGCATTCAGGCCGGAGCGGCGATCATCTTCTTCGCCTTCATCGGCTTCGATGCGGTCTCCACGACCGCCCAGGAGTGCCGCGATCCCGGCAGGGACCTGCCCCGCGGCATCCTCTGGTCATTGGGGATCTGCACCGCGATCTACGTGCTGGTGACCGCGGTGGTGACCGGCATGGTCCACTACACCGAGCTCGCCGGGAAGGCGGACCCGCTGGCCTATGTCTTCGAGAAGCATCACCTGAACGGGCTCGCCGGGGTGATCTCGGTGGGCGCGGTCATCGCCACCGCCGCCTGCCTTCTCGTCTACCAGCTCGGCCAGCCGCGCATCCTCATGGCCATGAGCAACGACGGCCTGCTGGGCCGCTGGTTCGGGCGAATCCACCCCAAGCACGGGACCCCCTCCAACGCCACCTGGCTGACCGGGTTGGTGGTGGCGCTGCCCGCGGCGCTGATGAACATCGGCGAGGTGGTGGAGCTGTCGAACATCGGGACGCTCTTCGCCTTCGCCATCGTGTGCGGTGGGATGCTCATCCTGCGCGTGCGCCGCCCGGACGCGGTGCGTCGCTTCAAGACCCCTCTGCCCTGGGTGATCGGTCCGGCGGGAATCCTCTCCTGCTTCTGGCTTGCCGCAGGGCTGCCGACCGTGACGTTCGTGCGCTTCCTGATCTGGCTGGGCGTCGGTCTCGTCGTCTACCTGGCCTTCGGCGTCCGGAACAGCCGGGTGCGCGCCGCCGCCGCGCAGGCGGGCGGCGCCCAACCCGGCCCCCAACCTTGAACAGCGGACGACTCGCATCGCCTGCCCGGCTCGGCGTCTCCCGCGACCTCCCCTTCTCGACGAGGATGGCCGGGCCGCTGCCGGCCTCGCGGCCAAAGCCTGCGGTTGCGCCCGGTTCCGCGG
>JACRCT010000994.1 GCA_016218885.1 Deltaproteobacteria bacterium
AAGGACCTTCGGCGGCGCAGAAGTAAACCGAATTTGTCTCAACAGTGCATGGCGGCTGGCCTTTTCAACCCGACGCTCCGCGGGGTCGTCTCACGCCCCGGTGCCTCAGACTCGTGTTTCGCGGTTTGTTGCGGGGCCGATCAAGCCGCTGGGCGAAGGGGTTTCGAGGGGCGTCGCGCGTGGCGCGGCTGAGGCTGGCGGATTTTCTCAAGGTCGGGCGCGGCAGAGGAGATCGCGAGAATATCCAGAGGGCGCAGGGCGTGCTGAGCCGTACGCAGGATGTCGGCGAAGCTGACGCTGTCCTTCTGGCGGTACCACGGTCGGATGGGGAGCACGGCCTTGCCGCTCCGCTTGTCGAGAAACCACAGGACCAGGGCGGTGTAGACGAGGCCGACGAAGGGGGCGGTGCGCAGGACCGCGGCGGGCGTGCGGGCCGATGAGTCGGCGAAACCCAGCTCCTGCTTGAGCTCCCGGAAGGCGACCTCGATATTCCAGCGGTGGCCATAACCGGAGATGACGGCGCTCGCCGAGTCGCGAGAGCAGGTGGAGAAGACGACGCGGTACGGGATGGTCCCCTTGACGCTCCGGATGAGGACGATGCGCAGCAGGCGATTCCCGCAGACGGTGGGCCAGAGAGCCGTCAGGCTCTTGAAGGTCACGCGGTGCTTCGCGCCGTAGAGGAAGGCGGTGGTCGCCTTCCACGGCGAGTGGGGGTCCTTGGCGAGGCTGTCGAGGCTCGGGAGCCGCTGTCCGCGGCTGGCGGGACGCCCGCGGCGGGGCTTGTGGGGCAGCTGGGGCTTGGCTGGAGCGAACAGCGCGGCGTCAGGGCGCATGGCGCCGTACACCGTGAGGTTCTCCGGCATCTCCTTCAGCAACAGGCCGCAGCAGTAGGCGTTGTCCATGGCCAAGCACACCGGCCGGTCCCCCAGCCGTGCGAGCAGGGTGCCGAGGAGTTGCTTGGCGAGCTCGGTCTTCTTCAAGCGAGCGTCCCCGGCCTTCTCGCAGTCCTTCGCGGTTCGATAGAGGCGGAAGAGGACGGGGAGGGCCCACCGCCGCTGGCTGAAGGGCACCGGAATGAGAATGGCGAGGGTGACCCAGACGTGGCCGAAGCTGAAGATCTTGTGTTTGCGCGTGGAGCGCACGGCATCGACGTGGCAGCCGATTCCGAAAACCTCCGGCCCCTTCTTGGAGGCCAGGGTGTCGTCGATGGCCACGAATAGCGGGCCGTCGAACATCGCGGCCAACTTCTCGGCGAATCTCAACCCGAGTTCGTCGACGCTCCAGGCGGCACGAGCGAAGAAGCTGTGGAAGGCCGCGTGGTGCCGGCGTCCGGAGACCTGGCTGGCGACCAGGGCCTCGGTGATCGCGTGCCTTCCCCCCGTGAGGACCCAGCCGGCGAACAAGACGACCAGGTTGTCGAAGGAGGGCGCGGAGAACGCCGGGCGCAGGATGTCCAGGACGCCGAGAAGCGCAGCGGTGGCGGGAGGCATGCTGGAGGGCACCTCAGGTGCGCAGTGGCTCGAGGGCGCGCCGGTGAAGCGGGTAGACGAAGACGGCTTTCGGGCAGTGGTTGGCTGCAAAGCCCCTCTCGCGGGTCCGCGAGAATCCGAGGGTCTGGCCCAAGTGCAGCCAGTTGCTGGCTCGGTAGCAGGTCCCCTTGAATCGCGAGGGGTCGACGAAGGTCTCTGCGAGCCAAATCGGGTGCTTGTATGTAGGCGGCCAGCCAATCCTGGCGCAGCCGTCTCAGGTTGGCGCCGAGGACGCGGGTCGCCAAATGCGGCTGCCGTACCCAGGGGAGGATCACGAACCGCCGGTTGTTGACCACGCCGAGCAGGTTGCGCGCGCGGGTCTCGGCATCCCAGCCGATGAGGCGATCACGCGGCCCGTTGTGAAGGACCGCAGCGCCCCAGACCAGGAGCGCGACGAGTTCCTCGCCCAGAAATGCGGCGTAGCAGATCGACTCGCCGACCGGCTTCTCGTAGCCAAGGTAGTGGTACCGCCTCAGGTGCAGCCTGAAGCCATCGCGCTCCTCCTTCGCGATGGGGCGCACAACGAGCGGGCCCGCCGGCTGGCATTCAACCATGCCGGGAACCGGGCCCAGTTCGTCGAGCAGTCGGGCGCGCTCGCCCAGCAGCGACAGATGTCGCAGCGGTTTGTGCGCGGGCCGAGGAAGGCGCACGAGGCCGCGCGCCGCAGCGCGTCGCAGCCAGATGCGGCACCCGGCAATCGGCAGTTCGCCATTGGGGCGGCACCAGCCAAACTTCAGGCAGGCCTCTCGCGCGATCTCCGACAGCGTGGCATCGCCGTCACGACCGATAATTTCCTGGAGCTCGGCGAATTCAGCGGGGGCGATCCGCCGCTGCCGGAAGACCGATGCGTCCTGCCAGACTGCCGGTGCCATGACCGGAACTGTGGCACAACACGAACCGCGTGTCTAGCGCTCACACACTCCCGACCGCGAAACACGAGTCTGATGCGCGGCACGCTCTACGAGCGGCTGCGCAAGTGCGGGCGGAAGACCTGCGCCTGTGCGCGCGATCCCAAGGCCCGTCACCGAAGCCACTTCCTGAGCGTCTTCCTCGACGGGCGCACCCGCGGAATGCACGTGCGTCCGGTGGACGTCGAGCGGGTGCGCAACGCAGTGGCTGCCTACGAGCGCCTCTGGGAGATCGTCAATGGGCTCACGGCCTGCGAAGTCGCCGACCTGCGACGCGAAGCGCGCGAGCGGCAGCGCGCGCGGAAGAAAGCCCGGAACGACGGCGCGTAGGCCGCGTCGTCCTCGGCAGGGTATCTTCCCGTTCATCATGCGCCACAGCACAGGCGAGCAGGTCACGGCCCGCGCGGGTCTGCCCTTGGTCCTGGAGGCGGGCCGCTCGGTGGGTCTACAGAAGCTCGTCGAAGAGAAGGTCCATGTCGCCAAGAGGCAGCGCGGCTTCTCGGAGTTCGAGAAGCTGGAAGCTTTCATGCTGCTGCTCGCTCAAGGCGGCGACCGGATGGAGGACATCCGCATCCTCGCCGAGGACAAGGGACTGCTACGCCTCTTGGGGCGGGAGCTCCCCTCTCCTGATGCCTTGCTCGATTTCCTGCAGGCGTTCGACGATCCGACCCGCTGGGAGCGCTGGCCAGAATGGGAGAAGTCGTTCGTCCCGCAGGAAAGGGAGCCGCTAGCGGCGCTGTTCGACGTGAACCGAGAGTTGGTGGCGCGCGCGTCCCATGCAAACACCACTGAGGCCACGCTCGACCACGACGGCACGATCATCGAGGCTCACCGCCGTGAGGCGATGGTGGCGTACGAGGGAACGCGTGGCTACCAGCCGCTGCTCACGGTCTGGGCGGAGCAGGATCTGATCGTCGGGGACGAGTTCCGCGACGGCAACGTTCCCGGCGGCAAGGATCCGCTCCGATCCGTCAAACGAGCCTTCGAGGCGCTGCCCCCATCAGTGACCAAGCGGTTCTTTCGGGGTGACTCGGCAGACTACGAGCGCAAGTTGCTCGAGTACTTGGCGGACGAGCGCATCCACTTCGCCATCAGTGCAGACATGGGTCCGGACCTGCGCAAGCTCTGCC
>JACRCT010000995.1 GCA_016218885.1 Deltaproteobacteria bacterium
ACCTCGCCCAGCCAGCCTCGCTCTCCCTGTCGTTCCTCGTCCCCAGAGCGCGGGTCCAGGCATTTCGCGAGGCGTTCGACAGGTTCGGGATGGAGCCGGCGGCCAGCTCCTTGAGCGGGCCCTGGCCGCCCTACAGCTTCGTCACTCCCTGACCAGCGGAAGGGGGACGAGGCGATGACCATGCGAGTAGCGGCGCGAACCGGCGAGAGAGAAGCCGCGCGCCAGCCACTCGCCCATGTCTGCGTCTCGAGGGGTGGGCAGATGCCGCTCAGTCGGCAGGCCACGTCTGGTTGTTGCCAGTCGAGTCGGTCCGCCTCAGATACGAGCGGAGGCAGAGAATGGTCTCGGGGTGCGCCGAGCCTCGCGGCGCCCTGCGGGATGGCGCAGGTTCCCAGGACTGCTGAGAGGCCGCTCGACCCGCCGGAACCTCGGCCCTTGCTCGGCTGGAATGGCCGGGGGCGAGGTGATGCGGCCAGGGGCATTCGGCGCCATGGAGTGTGCCTGCGCAAGCTTGTGACAGGAACCGCGGTGGGGAGGGGAGCCATGGACAAGCAGCAGCTGGGACAGACGGCGCGCAAGGCCAGCCAGGCGGCGGTAGCGATGATTCACGTCACTCGCCTCGCCGAGGACATCACCCGAATCCTCGAGGACGTTCGAAGGTTCGGTGAGGCGGCAGGCAGCAAGGAAACGGGAGCTATTCGAGGCGCCTTGGAGAAGGTGCGGCACCTGGTCAAGAAGTCCGAGGGGCCGGATGGCCATGAGCAGGCCAAGCCTTCGACGTCGAAGGTCGCCGAGTTCAACAAGGCCTTGGAGGGAATGGGGCAAGTCGCGGGCGAGCTCGAGAAGATCCTCAGCTCCCTGCACGGGATCGTGGACAAGACCATCTCCATTGCTCCTCAGACCAAGGAGGCAATTGGCGGCGCCATCGATACCGCTGGCCAAATGGTGAAATCCGCCCAAGGTGTCGCCGCAGAGGCGCAGAAGGAAGCGCAACGACAAGGCGAAGGGCAGCCGGCCCCTGAGCAACAGGCGCAGCAACCCCAAGCACAGCAACAGAAGCCCGAGCAGCCCCAGGCACAGCAGCACAAGCCCGAGCAGCAGGGCCCACGACCTTCCGAGGATCAGCTCAATCTGTTCGACGGCAGCGACAGGTCCTTCGGAGACTGGCAGCTCGTCGGGTCAGGCTCGCTCTTCCGCGAGGGTTCCACCTTCCGTGTCCAGTCAGGGTCTGAGCGCGGGCTCGTCTACTACGTGGCTCGCCGCTTCGACGACTTCACCCTGCGGATGAGGTTCAAGCCCGAATCGCAAGACTTCGACATGGCGGCAGCGGTGCGGTTCCTCGATCCCACAGAGCCGGTGCCGGATCGGGACAACCCCGCCATGACCTACCCGTATGACAACCAGGCTTACGTGGCTGCCAACACCGGCTTTGAGATCCAGCTTCGCCCCGAAGCCAAGATCGCCGATTGGAATGAGCTCGAGATCCAAGTGACCGGTTCGCAATACACGATGCGGCTCAACGGGAGGGAGACGGCTCGGTTCTCCAATGCCGATCGCTACCGAGGTAAGCCTGCCGCGGCCGGTCCTCACTCGGGGTTCATCGGCGTGCTGATGCGCCGCGGCTCTGCCAGCTTCAGCAACGTCCAGGTGGAGGTCCACGGCCCTGCCGAAGAGAGGCAGCAGCAGGCGGGCGGAAATCAGCCAACGCAAGGACAGGCAGGGTCTTCAGCTTCACCCTGACAGTCCACCTGGACGACGAATCCTGAAGGGACGTTCCGACGGGCCACGAGCAAGGGCCACTACCGAGGCGCATTGAGGCGGTAAGCCGAAAGGGGGCCAGGCCAGGAGGCGGACGAGGTGCATCTGGGAGGGAGCCCGCGAAGGCGGGCCTTTGGTTGCGTAGCCGCCGCCTTTAGCCGGCGGGTTTTCGTGGAGACCGAGCAGACCAAGCCGGTTCTTGCTCCCGCAATACATCTTGCCCACTGCTCATACTCCCCCTCCTGTCGACCACCCGCCTGCCTATCGAGCCGCTCCGCTCCCTATGCCCTTGCGCGGCAATGAGCACTCTCGCCTCAAACGTTTCAAGAGGCAGGAGCGCGGAGCCATGGAGCAGCAATTCAGCCTCATCCCCCAGCCCCAGGAAGACGGCCATTGCGGCCCGACGAGCCTCTCCTCGTGTCTGGCCATCCTGGGCATCCACGCGGAGCAGCGAGAGATCGCCCGGGCGGTGGGCAGGCCCCAACGCGTCTATTCCGAGGGGATGGACGAGCGCGACATCCGCCGGGGCGCGCGCAAGTTCGGCGTGCGCACCGAGTTCCTCAGCCGGCTCGAGCGCGGCAAGGGCCCCGGCTTCGCCCGGCGCCTCAAGGGCCATCTGCGGCAGGGGCTGCCGGCCATCCTGCTGGTGCAGGACTTCTCGCACTGGGTGGCGGTGATCGGCCGCCTCGAGGAGCGCGAGCAGTTCATCATCATGGACCCCGACGACCGCCACCGTGCCTTCAGCCGCTGGAGCGAGCACACGCTCCTTCGCGAGGCGTGGAACGGGCACCCACACGGCTACGAGCCCGACCAGTACTTCGCCATCCTCACGAGCCGCAAGGACGGCCGCCCCCCTCGCTGGCGGATCACCGAGTCCTTCCTGCGGCTGGTGGACGCCGGCTCGGAGCAGACCTCCGATGAGATGCTCAACGACCTCATCGAGATGGCGCGACGCGCGCGCGCCGATCAGGCAGACGACGAGCAGGGCCCCTCCCTCAACGAGGTCCTGGAGGAGCACGAGCGCGTCGTCATCGGCTCGGTGGAGCACTGGGCCGCCTTCAACCGGCGCTCGGTGAAGCCGGCGGCCCTGCGCTCGCTCTACCGCGACTACACCGTCATCGCCTCGGCGGCGGGCCTGAGACTGCCCCGCGCCGCGGACACGGCGGCCATCGTCGCCCAGATGGCCACGGTGCTCACCACCTATGCCTGGCTCGGCAAGCTGTAGCGGCGGACCGCCGGCACACGGTGCTCACGCGGACGGCGCCACGCCCGGCGGCGGCGCCTGCACGAGCCGGGGAGCGGGCGGGCGATCGAGCCGGTACTCGACGACCGTCCGGATGAACGTACAGGGCTGCGCGCGGAACGCGGAGATCGTAGGTCCGAGCCCGAGGTGCCACTCGATGAGGGCCTCCGCGGCGTTCCACCCCGCCATCGCGCGCATCGCCTCGGTGCCGGAGAAGCGCGGGTTCACCTCGAACACCACGAGCTCCGACCCGACGAGGCGCCCCTGGACGTTGAGCGGCCCGCGCGAGCCGATGGCGCGCGCGACCGCCTCGGCCTGCGCGCGCACCTCAGGGAAGTCGTCCACCTCGCCCTGGCTGAACCCCGAGGAGACGGCGAGCTGCGGGCCGAGCTCCGCGCGGCCCGTCCGGTTTGGAGTCCGGAAGCGGCAGGAGAGCATCGACCCGAGGTCGCGCCGGAGGGCGAACGAGCCCGCGAGCGTGCCGTCCGGGAAGCTCAGGACCCCCACCGTGTACTCGGCGTCCGCGCTGCCCACATACTCCTGAGCGATCGCGGCGGTCCCGCTGCGCAGGATGCGGGCTGCGTGGAAGCGGAGCTCCTCCTCGTCCTGGGCCACGTACACGTCCGCGGACCCTCCGCCGCGCCGCGGCTTCAGGACGAGCGGGTACGCGAGCCGCTCCTGCGCGACCCCGGCGACGAGCGCGTCGATCGTCGTGCAGTCGAGCGTGCGCGGCGCGCGCAGCCCAGCCCGGCCGAGCGCGGCGGCGGTCGCGCCCTTGTCGAGGCAGACCGAGATCGCCGCAAGATCGTTCACGAGCGGCACGGCGGGCGTGAGGCGGGCGAGCGTGTCGCGCCCCTGAGCGACGCGCACGAGCTCCACGTCCGATCCCGGCACGATGAACCGGGCGTCCAGGGCGTTCGCCGTCTCCGCGAGCGCCAGGAGGTAGTTGGGGGCCGACGCGGGCGGCAGCACGACCCGCCGCGCCCCGGTCGCGACGATGGACCGTCCGAGATCCACGTTCGCGACCGCGATCCGGTATGGCCGCTTCCCCTCGCGAAGTGCGCGATACACCTGCTCCCCGGTCGAGCCGCTTCCCACCCCCGTCACCAGCACCCCTATGCTCATGTGCCCTCCCGGCCCCTACGCGAAGCGCATGCGCCCCAGTAGCCCCACGCTGCGGGGGTCGACGCCCATCACCTCGAGCCGGCGCTGGTAGGCACGATGGTCGTACCCGACCCTGCGCTGTTCCCAGCCGCCGCTGGCGGTGTCGAGGACGCCGTAGGCCGCCTTGGGGTTCCAGTCGCGTGGCTGGCCCACCGAGCCCGGGTTCACGACCACGCCGCCGCCCGCGCGAACGAGCATCGGGTGGTGCGTGTGCCCGAGGAAGAGCCAGCGAGCGTCCGGGAGGGTGAGCCCCGCGAGGGCGGGCGAGTCCGGGTAGAGGTAGGTCTCCTCGTCCCACGGGCTAGCGTGACGCACCTCGATCGCGAGGCCGTCCCGGTGGAGCTCGAGCGCGCACGGCAGCGCCGCGAGCCACCCGAGCTGCTCCGGCGATAGGGCGCGGCGAGTCCAGTCGATGCGGTAGTAGCCGGCGCGCTCGACCGGAGCGGGGATCGCGCCCGTCGCCATCAGCTCGTGGTTGCCGCGCACCGAGAGAGCGCCGAGTGCACGCAGGCGGTCCACGACCTCCGCGACGTCCGGGTAGTAGCCGACGAGATCTCCGCAGCACAGGAGGGCATCGATCGAGCCCATGTCGGCGAGCACCGCCTCGAGCGCGGGGAGGTTCCCGTGGACGTCGGAGATGACTGCGATGCGCATCCCGGCAACCTCGGACCGCCGCCCGGCGTGCGGCATCCCCCGGGGGTGAGCGTCACCGCGGTCACCCTCCCTGGGGCGCCCCAAGCACGGACGCGCCAAGGTGCGCGCCCGTACCCAATGTCCGCTCCCGCGCCGAGCGATCCATCGCCCGGCGCGCTTTTCGAGAGGCGAGATCGGAAATGGATTGCAGGCGGACCGACGTATCGACGTTGGAGGCCCCTTCGCTCCCGCTCCCGCTGGCGGGCCGGGGCAAGCCGGGCGCTGCGGCGGGCGACACCGCTCCGCGGAGGGATTGAGCGATGCACCACCGGGTCCTCGACGCAGCGATCCCCGCGGAGCGGGCCGAGTGGCTCGCCCTGTGGGAGCGGTGGCCAGGCCGGGAGGTGTTTGCCCACCCTGAGTACGTGCGCCTGTTCGCGCGGCCCTGCGACCGCGCGGTGTGCGCGGTAGGCGAGGACGAGAGCGGCGCGATCCTCTTCCCGCTCGTGCTCCGACCGCTCGCGGAGGAGCCTTGGGCGCCTCCCGGCGAGCGCCGCTTCGACGCGGTCTCGCCTTACGGGTACGGAGGGCCGTTCGCTTTCGGCGGCGGGGCACGCGACGACGAGTCCTTCTGGCGCGCCCACGCCGGGTACTGCCGCGAGGCGGGGATCCTCTCGACGTTCGTCCGGCTTTCGCTCTTCGAGGCGCAGCTCCCGCGCCTGCCCGGCTCGGTCGAGGCGCGGGGCCCGAACGTGGTGCGCGCCCTCGGGCCGAACGTCGCCGCGATCTGGATGGAGTACGAGCGCTCGGTGCGGGCGAACGTGAAGACGGCGGAGCGGTCGGGCGTCGAGATCGACGTGGACCGCAGCGGCGCCCGGCTCGAGGCGTTCATGGAGGTGTACGAGCACACGATGCGCCGCCGCGGCGCGAACGGCTGGTACTTCTTCCCGCGCTCCTTCTTCGAAGACCTCGTCCGGAACCTCGCCGGCCAATTCGTCTTCTTCCACGCGCTGCACGCGGGCGAGGTGGTCTCCTCCGAGCTCGTCCTCATCTCACGAGAGCACGCGTACATGTTCCTCTCCGGCACGACGGCCGAGGCCTACCCGCTCCGACCCAATGACCTCCTGCGCCACCGCACGGTCGAGTGGGCCGCGGCGGAGGGCCTCCGGTCCTACGTGCTCGGCGGCGGCTACCAGCCGGGCGACGGCGTGTACCGTCACAAGAAGAACTTCGCGCCGCGCGGCCAGCTCCCGTTCCGCGTCGCCTGCCTCACCCACGACGAAGCAGCGGCGCGCGAGCTCGAGGAGCGCCGCGCGGCCGCCGGCGGCGCCGGCTGGGTGCCGAGGCCCGGGTACTTCCCGCGCTACCGGGGGTAGATGACCACGGTGCTCGCCACCCCCTGCCTGGCTCGGCAGGCTGTAGCGGCCGGCTACCGGCAGATGATCATGCTCGGCAGGATGCTAGCCTGGTTACCGGAAGCCGAGCCGCCCACGACGGTCCAGCCCGCAGGCACCTTGACCGTCTTCGAGGGCGCCTCGCCCGCATTCAGATCCTTGCCGCGCATCTCCCAAAGCGTGACCCCGATGCACTCCGCGTACTGCCCGGCCCTGGGCGCCTGCGCCTGAGCCTGCGCCCCGGCCCCAAACAGGGCGCTTCCCGCCAGGACACCAAGGCAAACAAGGGCTACTCCCGTCAGCAGCTTCTTCATGGCTCGACCGACCTCCTGTGGGCCCGCCGTCGGGACGGGCGCGGCATCATAGCCAGCCCGGTCGGCTGCTTGCCCGAAAGCAGGAGGTCGCGCGGGCAAGCGCGTGCCTAGATCTCGCTGGAGCGGGAGGTGCTCCATGCGCTGGATCTGCCTGTGGGTCCTCGTCTTGTCGAGCCCTGCCCTGGCCGCGGACCTGCGCAGCGGCGACGAGCTCGTCGTCCCCCGCGGAGAGGTGATCGAGGATGATCTCTACGTCGCCGGCTCCACGGTGCGGATCGAGGGCGAGGTCCGGGGCGACGTGATCGCCGCCGCCCGCGACCTCGAGGTGCTGGGCCGCATCCAGGGCGATCTGGTGGGCGCCGCCAACCACATGCGGGTCACCGGTTCGGTCGGCGGCACCATTCGCGTCGCCGCCTCCGAGCTCGCGCTGGGCGGGCCCGTCGCCAAGGACGTCGTCGCCGCCGGCAACGAGATCCGCCTGGAGCCGGGGGCAGTCGTTCGCGGAGACGTCATCGCGGCGGGCGACAAGATGTCCATCCGCGGCCCCATCTCGGGAACTCTCCGTGCCGCCGGCAGGAAGCTGGACCTCGACGCTCGAGTGGGCGGCGACGCGCGAGTCCGCGCCGAGTCGCTGACGGTGGGGAGCCAGACCGAGGTCGGCGGGCTGCTCAGCTATGCGGCGCAGCAGGCGTCCCTGGCGGAGGAGGCGCGCTTCGGCAGCGTCGAGCGACAGCCGGTGCCGCGCCGGCTCCCGACCGCCCTCGGCTTCCTGCTCGGGTGGCTGCGTCTCTCGGTGGGGCTGTTCGGGCTCGGCCTGGGCCTGCGCCTGGTGGCGCCGCGGCTGTCGGGCGAGGCGCTGGCCTCGCTGCGGCGCAGACCTGGCATGAGCGCGGCCTCTGGAGCGCTGACGCTGGTGGCGGTGCCGCTGCTGGCCGTCCTTCTCTTCGTGCTGGGCGCCCTGATCGGCGGCTGGTGGCTCGGGCTCATCGCCCTGGTGGCCCTGGCCATCGCCATCACCCTGGCGTTTCCGCTCGTCGGCCTGCACGCGGGGGAGTGGGCGGTGAGGCACCTCGGAGCCAGCCGCGCCCGGCTCGTCC
>JACRCT010001008.1 GCA_016218885.1 Deltaproteobacteria bacterium
GTTCGACGCTGCACTCCGCCGCCGACTCGCCAGGGGTCGAGGCCCATGGCTGTTGGCCGAAGCGTTGGCCTGTGACCGTTCACCCCGAGCGTAGGACGCTCCGGAGTCTACGAGGGAGCGGCAGGTCGAGGGGCCCCTCGACTTCAAGGCTCGCGCTCCTGACCTTGCCGAAGGGTCGCCTCTGCGCTCGGGGTGACCAGAGCC
The DNA here is from genome assembly GCA_016218885.1 of Deltaproteobacteria bacterium. Lineage (GTDB taxonomy): Bacteria > Myxococcota > Myxococcia > Myxococcales > UBA5297 > JACRCT01. The sequence continues at coordinate 205 of JACRCT010001008.1, forward strand.
CCCATTCCCCCCTCTCAGAGGAGCTGGTTGACCGCGATGGGGTCGAGGCCTTCGCCGCCAAGCTCGAGCTCCTTGGCCGGCGGAAACGGCCGTCAGCCGAGGCAGAAGCGGCACGCTGCCAGTCTGCACTCCTGGTACGTGTTCCAGGAGTCCCGCGCGGCAGCATCTCTCATGCCTGGCAGGCACCGTCCTTGGCGTTGGGAGCCAGAACGCGGGCGATCTCTTCGAGCAGCCGCTTGGGCTGGATGGGCTTGGCCAGCACGGCGGCGGCGCCGGCCTCGCGGCAGCGCATCTCGACGTCGGGCGTGAGATGGCTGGTGAGGATGATCACCGGCAGCTGCTTCGTTCTCGGCTGGGAGTGCAGGGTCCGGCACAGCTCGGCACCGTCGAGCCGCGGCATGCGCAGATCAGTGACCACCACGTCGGGGGCCTCCACCTGGATCGCGGCCAGCGCCTCCACGCCATCCGCGGCGTCGACCAGCCGCACATCCCGCGCGATGAGATAGACCTTCAGCACTTCCCTCACCACACGGCTGTCGTCCACGAGCAGGATCGACCACATGGCATCTCCCGGTGCCCCATCGGGTCGAAGGGCACCACGTGCTCGGCCGCTGTCTCTCCTACGGCTGGTCCGCCGCGGGCCGTCGCGGAGACCAGCAATGCCTTGAGGCGCAGACGGCCGGCACCGGGTCGCCTTCGTTGCACACAGCGGCGACGCGCGTGGGCGGCCCTCGGGTGGCACCGCCTCGACTACCCGCTGTGCGAAGTGCCATGGGGCAGGCGTTTAGCCGGGCGCCGCCCCTCCATCACCCCCCTCGAAAGCCCATCGCCATCTCCCTTTGCTCATCGAAAGCGCGACGTCAGAGGTCATAGCGAAGCCCGAGGACCACGAGCAGCCGCGGCACGGGGACGAGCTCCTGTGCGGGATAGCCCGGCGCCGGAGCGCGCAGGGGCCCGACGCTGTAGGGCCCGCGGTCGAAGAGGGCGTAGTTGACGACCAGCCGGTAGGACAGGCCCGTGGCGCGCGGAACCCGGCCCGAGATCGTTGCCCGCAGCTCGATCTGGGGCGGAGCCACCGGAGAGGGGTCGAAGCTGCTCCCGGCGGCGATGCGCGAGGAGACCACGCGGGTCGCCAGCGCGAGGACGGGGAGTGGCTCCCCCTGGTCCCAGGAGACCCGGGCGTTTGCGAACGCGCTGGCGGCGGCAGGGAGCTCCACCTCCCCCTCGGCAGTCTGCTCACGGGCCCGGGCGAGGGTGGCCGACAACCCGTAGCGCAGCCGCCGGTCGAGCAGCGAGCCCTCGAGGGCGAGGTTCGCCCCGTAGGAGTGCACCCGGGACGCGTTGCGGTACTCCGCGACAGGCATGCTCGTCTCCCCCAGCTCCCCTCGTCGCTGGGCCGCCGCCACCTCCTCGGCGGTGAGCGTCTTGAGGGCGACCATGTCGCTCCACCACGAGGCGAAGGCCCCCAGCAGCAGCCGCTGCCCCGCCACGCGCTGCTCGAGAGAGCCCTCCACCGAGCGCACGGTCTCCGGACGCAGATCTGCCGCCTGGATCTGGGTCTTGAAGTCGGTGAAGTACAGCTCGTAGGCAGACGGCGCCCGGAACGCCTCGGCGTAGAGCGCCTTGAGAAAGCCGCCCCTCCAGAGGGAGAGAGTCGCGGCAGCGCGCGGCGAGAGGTGCTCCCCGAAGGAGGGGTCGAAGTCGAAGCGGGCGCCGACGTTGAGAGCCAGCCAGGGGGTCGGGTGGGCGATCTGGTTCAGGTAGGCGCCCAGCGTCCCGTCCAGATGGCTGTAGGGGTGGGCACCCTGCACCAGGGTGGGGTCGGCAGCGTCGGAGTAGCCGTCGTTCGAGGTGATATAGCGCAGCCGGCCGTCGACCCCGACCATGGTCACCAGCCTGCCGTCCTCGAGCCAGTCAAGCGACGTGCTTGCCTCTACCCCACCCCAGCGCGAATGGGCGTCCAGGTCGTAGACGCAGCCACCGAGCTGGCCTTCGAAGCAGTCTTCCGCCGCCGCGTTGGGCTGACGAAAGGCGTACCCGTACAGGTCCCCGAAGGCCCGCACGCTCACCTGGGCGAAGGGCGAGAGGTGAGCCGACCAGCGCCCGTCCAGCGATAGCCACCGGTCGCGCTCGAAGCCCTGGGGGTCGTCGAAGTTGCCGTACAGGTAGGGCGTCCAGTGCCGGAACTCCGCCAGGCGCACTGCCAGCGCGAAGCGTCCCAAGCTCAGGCGCGCGTAGGCGGCCGGCACCTGGCTCGACAGGGCGCGGTCGGCCGTGCCGCCCCAGACGCCGCTCCCCTCGCCCGACGGATCGAACCGCTTCGGCTCGCCCGTGACCGAGTCCTCTCCCCAGACCTGGGGCCCGAACCGCAGGTCAGGTCCCTGGGAGCGGTAGAGCTCCAGCTGCGCAATCACCTCGCCCCGCATGCCCCACAGCGTGAACTCGTGGCCCCCACCCACCGCCACCCGCCCCGACAGCGGATAGCTCCCCTCGAGCGTCAGGCGCAGGCCGGAATGCTCCGCCGCGCGCTTGGTGATGACGTTGATGACGCCGAGCATGGCGTTGCTGCCGTAGAGGACCGAGCCGGGGCCGAGCACCACCTCGATGTGGTCCACCAGCTCGAGGGGGATGGCCGCTCCGCGCTCGAAGTAGGCGGTGCCATTCCACGGCTCGTTGAGGGCATGGCCGTCTACCAGCAGCAGCACATGATTGCCGTAGTCGCCCGAGAACAGAACCCCGCGCGAGCCGACCTCGACCGCGCCGAGCGGGTTCTCGGCGACCATGCCCATCGACAGGAAGTTGAGCGCCTCGTCGAGCGAGAGGATGCCGTAGCGGCGCAGGTCGTCCGAGGTAAGGACCGAGCTGGTGGCCGGAGCCAGGCTCGCCTCCTCGGTGGCCTTGGAGGCCGAAGAGATGA
>JACRCT010000984.1 GCA_016218885.1 Deltaproteobacteria bacterium
CTTCCTCCATCGCGCGAACGCTGCTACCAGAAAGGCGTGAGCGTCTTCACGCAATGGATGGCGCGCCGTCACGGTGGGATGGCGGCGTTTTACGAAAAGTTCACTGCTCCGATGGAGCGTGCCGGGCTCGCTGCGGTCCGTGCCCGGACAGGGCGCTTGCTTCACGCTGCTGCTGCCGCTGCCTGTGGCGGGGGCCGCGCGCCCCGAGGGGGCTTGAGGCGGCTCTAGCGGGCATTGCGGGGCCAAGCATCTCGCCGCAACCCGGTGTCCGAGCAGGGCGTGCTTCACGCTGCCGCTGCCGCCGGCGGCTACGCGCCTCGAGGGGAACTGAGGCGCCTTTAGCGGGCCTGGGCCTTGACGTAGCTGCGCTTGATGAGGTCGAGCAAGGCGGGGGAGATCTCGAGGTCGGTGCCGGGGGCCCGGTCGAGGACGGCCTGCATCGAGCCCTCGTTGAAGACGAGCTGGAGCAGATCGAGCTGGTCCGGGGAGAGATCGCGCAGCGGGGCGGTCAAGGGCATCGAGAGCGAGAGGGGAGCGTTGCCCTGGGGTATCTCCTTCTCGATGCGACGCAGCTCATCGAGCTGGCGCAGCCCCTCCAGCAGGAGGTGGTCGACGGGGTCCTCGAGCTCGACCATGAACTCCTGGTTGTCGGGCGGCTGCAGCTCGAAGTCGCCGGTCTCCCAGCGGACGATGCGGTAGAAGCTCTTCTGTGGCCCGAGGTCGTGGCTCTCGTCGATGACCGCGTAGTAGACCCGTCCCTGGCGCATGAAGATGCGCGCCGAGTGGCCCTCGCCCTTGATGAAGAGCACCCCGTTCTTCTTGGAGGTGCCGAACAGCTGGAGCAAGTCGGGCAGGGGGACCTCCTCGATCTTGCCGGTCATCGAGGAGGAGGAGCGGGTCTGGCGGCTGGCGGCGGCGGCGGCGGCGGCCTCCAGGTTCTGCTTGACCACCTGGTCATCGACCGGCGAGCCGCTGGCTTCGGCCACCAGCTTGAGGATGGAGGTGCCGATGAGGATGCGGTCGCCCTCCTTGAGACGGGCGGCGCGGACGATCTTCTCGCCGTTGACGAAGGTGCCGTTGGTCGAGCCCAGATCCTCGATGAGCACCTTGCCGTCCTGGCAGGTGATCTTCGCGTGCTTGCGGCTGACCATGTCCTCGACGAGGACCATGTCGAGGTCTGAGGAGCGGCCGATGACTACCTGCTTGTTGGGCTTGAGGGGGAAGACGCCGCCCTGGTATTTGCCCGAGATGAACTTCAGCGCATACATCCGGCCGACCTCGTTCTGGAATCTTCGTCCGTGATCCTACTGCCCCCTCGCGGGGTTTCAAATTATCGGCGTTCCCCGGCTGCTAGGGCTTCTTCGGGGCATCGCGAACCAGCGAGAGGTACATCTCGGCGGTCTTGTTGCCCGGATTGCGGCTGAGGACCTCTTCCCACTGGTCGACGTCGTCGGGGATGCGCCCCAGGCTGTAGAGCGATACCCCGAGCTGGATCTTCCCAGGCAGGAAATGGGGTGCCTCGCTGACGGCCCGTTGGAACTCCGAGAGGGCTGCGTCCTTGTCGCCCTTGTCGCGGAAGGCCGCGCCGAGCTTGGCGCGGATGTCGACGAAGCCGGGGCAGAGCGTCAACGCCCGCTGGAATTCACCGATCGCCTCCTCGAACCGCCCACTCGACAGGTACACGTCGCCGATGTCTGCGTACATGTTGGCGATCTTGCCCTTGACGAACCGGTCGAGCTCGCCGGGCGCAGTCTGGCTGCGCTGCAGAGCGGCCTGGTAGACCTCGCGGGCCTCCTGGTAGAGGCCCATGTCGTTGTAGATGATGGCGAGGTTGAGTGCGGCCTCGGTATAGGCGGGGTTGATCTTCAGGGCTGCTTCGAAGGCGCGTTGCGCCCGGGCGTACTGGCCCGCGTCGTGGTAGATGACGCCGAGCATGTTGTAGACGTCGGCGAACGACTGATTGTGCTCGACCACCTGGGACAGGTACTTCTCGGCGCGTTGGTACTGCTTGCGCTGAAAGTAGCTGCGCCCAAGGGTGAGCAGCTCCCTGACAAACTCGTCCATGGCTCTTCCTGGAGGGAGGCGAAGGAGTTCCCGCCCGTAGCGGCGCGAATCTACCCTACTTTCCAGGGGGAACGGAACCGGCTTGCGCGGGAAGGTCGAGGACGAACCGCGCGCCGCGGCTGGATGGCTCCAGACGGGCTTGACCTCCATGGGCCTCGGCGATGCGGCGAACGAAGGCTAGGCCCAGGCCCAGCCCCTTCTCCTTGGTGGTGTGAAAAGGCGTGAAGAGCTGGGGGCGGGCGGCCTTGGGCACCCCGGGGCCGTCGTCTTCCACCGCGAAGAGGATGTGGTCGCCCTGGCGCGAGGCGGCCAGGCGGACATGCCCCGCTTCGGGGGCCGCCTGGACGGCGTTGCGGGCGAGATTGAGGAGTGCGCGGCGCAGGGTGCCGGCATCGGCCTCCACGGTGAGCTCCTCGGCCTGGATCTGAATCGACAGCTGCTTCGAGTCGGCGTCTGGGCGGATGACCTCGGCGAGCTCGGCCAGGAAGGAGCAGACCTCGACCCGCTCGCACGAGATCTTGGGATCGCGCGCGTAGCCCAAGAAGTCCTCCACCACGCGCTTGAGGTAGGTGAGCTCCTTCTGGACCCGCTTGATGTGGGAAAGCTTCTCCGGGTCGCCTGCGAGGTCTTCGGCGAGCAACCCGGTGAAGAGCTCGATGCCGCCCAGGGGGTTGCGCACCTCGTGGGCGATGCCGGCGAGCATCATCTGCATCTCCCGCTCGCGGGCGAAGAGCCGCGAGCGCATCTGCTCCATGCCCTGGGCCAGGGTGGCCAGCTCGTCACGGCCCACCGTCGGGACGGGGGAGGCCAGGTCGCCGCGGCCGATGCGATTGGCGCTGGCGAGCAGGGAGCGCAGGGGCCTGAGGAGCCCCGAGCGGCCGATGAGAAAGAACAGCCCCAGGCCGATGGCGCCGCAGGTGAACGCGACCAGGGCCATCGAGGACCCGACCTGACGCAGAGCGGCGAAGAACTCCGCGGAGGCGTCGGCTCCCACCGCGGCGACCACCTTGCCAGCGCTGTCGAGGATGGGGGCGTAGCCCGACTTGTAGGTGCGGCCGTCCAGGCCCTTGAACGTAACGGAGGATGGGGTGCTCTCGCCCTGGAGCGTGCGCTCAATCTCCAGGCGATCGCGCTCAAGGGAGGGAAGGGGAGAGCCGATGGGCAGGCCCTCGTCGGTGCCGACGAGCAGGCGCCGTTGCGGGTCGAAGGCATAGAGCCGCTCGGTCTTGGTCCCAGCGCGCAGCGCCTCCAGCCGCGCCAGGTTGTTGCGGTAGGTTCGCGACTCCTCGTCGCCGGGCTGGAGGGTGAGCAGAAGGTCAGGCTTGAGCGTGGCTGCCGCGGCGCTGGCGCTCGAGACCAGCCGCGCTCCGACCTCCGCCTCCAGGCTGCGCCGGGCCACGGTGTAGCCGATGAAGGGAGCGAGGACGAGCAACGCCAGGGTGGGTGCGAGGTAGGCGGCGATGAGCTTGGTCAGGAGCGAGGTGCGCACCAGCGCATCCTAGCGCCTCTGCCTCCCCCTACCCCCTCCCGGAAGCACTTGAGGAAGGACCTTCGGGCCGGGAGGGGGAGACTGAAGAGCGGGGCGTGGGTAGAGAGGACTCTTTCCTGTCCCCAGGCGAGCGGGGCGTGGGTACAGAGGACTCCTTCCGGTCCCCAGGGGAGCGGGGCGTGGGTAAAAAGGTCTTCCGATCCGGGAAGGTCTTCGCTACCTCTGCCCTCCATCCCAGCCGAAGATCGGGACAAGCAAAGGCCGATCGCCCCTCCCGGCCCGCCCGATCCTCCCTGAAGTGACTCCGGAAGGGGGAAGGGGGGAGGCTCCAACCGATGCACGAGAACCTCTACCAGGGAGTCGAGTCCTTCTTCGCGCGGGCCATGGCGGCCCGGCCCGGGTCCTTCGCCTGCCGAGCCAGCTGCCATGGCTGCTGCCACGGAGATCTGTACGTCTACGCAGTGGAGGCCAAGCGCATCGCGGCAGCCTTCGCTTCGCTGCCCTTGGGCACCCGACAGGCTTGCGGGCGGCGTGGGGAGCGCGGCGAGCACTGCGCCCTGCTCGATCCCCGCAGCCATCGCTGTCTCGTCTACGACGACCGCCCCCTCGTCTGCCGCGGCTTCGGCCTGGCCACGCTCTTCGAGGGCGAGGTCACCTGGTGCCCGCTCAACTACACCAAGCAGGCGCCGCGCGCCGTGGACATCCTCGATCTCGAGGAGCTCAACCGCCGCCTCACGGCGATCGAGCGCAGGGGCTCGGGTGGACGCCTCAGGCGGGTGCGGCTCGCCACGATCGTACAGGCCTCGACGCGAAAGCGCGGCACAGTCGGCAGGTCTCCGGCCTGACCTGCGGGCACAGGTGAGCCCTCACTCCATGAGGCGCACGTCGTTGGGGTCGATGCCGCCCGGCTCAGGCGCCGACTCCTTGGGCTCGGTGTCGCGCACGAACGGGGCGAGCACGCGGCGCTTGGCGCCCGGCGGAGCCAGCTTGCCGGACTCGGGATCGATGTAGCTCCACACGATGTCCGCGCCCGCCGGCGGGGTATCGAAGCCCTTCTGCGGCCGATCGGCCAAGGCGCTCTTCATGAAGTCCACCCAGATCGGCAGGCTGGCGCGCCCGCCCGTCTCGTAGCGGCCCAGCGGGTGGATGTAGTGGTCGTAGCCGAGCCAGACCCCGGTCACCAGATCGCGGGTGAAGCCCATGAACCAGGTGTCGAAGGAGTCATTGGTGGTGCCGGTCTTGCCGGCCGCCGGCTTGCCCAGCCTCTGGGCCGGGGCGCCGGTGCCGTGCATGACCACCTCGCGCATCAGGTGGGTGATGATGAAGGCCGTCTCCGGCTTCATCACCCGCTCCGGCTTCTCCAACAGCTTGGCGTAGCCCGCCGCCACCCGCTCCTCGAAGCCGGCGAACTCGTCGTCGTAGGCGGTGTGCTCCTCCAGGGTGCGCCCGAAGCGATCCTCCACGCGCCGCACGTAGTAGGGACGGGCCTTGATGCCCCCGCGGTTCATGGTCGAGTAGACGTTGACCATGTCCGACAGGTGCACGCAGCTGCCCCCCAGGGCCATGGAGAGATCCTGGTTGAGCGGGGTGGTGATGCCCAGCTTGTGCGCCCAGTCGGTGATCCCCTCCATCTTGATCTCCTGGCGCAACGCCTCGAGCGTCTTCACCGCCGGGATGTTCATGGAGTTGATCACCGCGCTGCGCAACAGCACGTCGCCGCGGAAGTCCTCGCCGAAGTTCTCCGGCTTCCAGCGCAGCTGGTTCTCGGGGTCGTCGAAGACCACCGGCGAGTCCACCAGCACGTGGTTGACCGCCCAGTTGAGGATCTCGATGGCCCCGGAGTAGACGATGGGCTTGAAGGAGCTGCCCGGCTGCCGGCAGGCCTGGAAGGCGCGGTTGTACTCCGAGGCGTCGAAGTCGTACCCGCCGATCATCGCCACCACGTAGCGGCGGTGCGGGTCCACCGAGATGATCGCGCCCTGCAGCGAGGGCTCCTGCTCCAGGGTGACGTAGGGCCCCTCGTCGGGGATGAGCTTCTTGAACCGGGGCTCCTCGTCGTCCTCGACCGTGGCCTTGTCCACGGCCCTGACCACGATCACGTCGCCCGGCCTGAGCGCCTTCTTGACGTGGTCGATGAGCGCGCTCGGGTAGTGGCGCTCAGGGTTGGGCTCTCGCGCCCAACGCATCCCGGCGATGGGCAGCTTGGCCATCTGCCCGCCCACGTTGACCTCGGCGTAGTTGGCGGAGTCGTGGACCTTCTCGACCAGACCCACGTAGTAGTGGCCCACGGTGAGACGCTCGTCGCCGAGCTTCTTGGCGATCTTCTTCTCCAGCGCGACCTTGGCGCTTCCCTCCTCGAGGTGAGCCAGCGGCCCGGTGAAGCCCTGGCGCTTGTCCACGCGGATCAGCCCGTCGAGCATGGCGAACTGCGCGCCCCGCTGCGACTCGGCGTTCATCGACATGTAGACCTTGAGGCCATCCTTGAGCATGCGCTCGTTGCCGTAGCGGCTGACGATGTCGCGGCGGACCTGCTCGGTGAAGAAGGGCGCGAACTCGTGGAAGACGTCCTCGACCGCGAAGGCCTTGACCTCCTGAGCCTCGGCAGCCTTCTTCTCGGCCTCGCTGATCATCCCCTCCGTCGCCATCCGGTTGAGCACGTACTGGCGGCGCCGCTTGGCCTCCTCCGGATTGGCGAAGGGCGAGTAGCGGCTGGGCGCCTGCGGCAGTCCGGCGAGCAGGGCCATCTCGGCCAAGGTGAGCTGGGTCACGTCCTTGCGGAAGTAGTTCTCGGCCGCGGACTGCACGCCGTAGCTGTGGTGCCCCAGGTACACGTTGTTCAAGTAGAGGTAGAGGATCTCCTCCTTGTGCAGCGCCTTCTCCAGGCGCAACGCCAGGATGAGCTCGCGGACCTTGCGGCGAATGGTCTTCTCGGTGGCGCGGGCATGGGCCGCGCGCTTCATCGCCGCGTGGACCTTGAGCGTCTCCAGGCGGACCGCGTCGGGGTCTTCGGCCATGCGCTTGGCGCCCAGCCGCCGCAGCACCTCGGCGCGAAGGTCGTCGTCGGTGATCTTGGAGAGCTCGACCGAGACCAGCACGGCCTTGGCCGCCTGCTGGGTCAGCGAAGAGCCGCCCTGGACCTTGTGGCGGACCACGAAGGTCTTCCAGGCGGCGCGGGCGGTGCCTATCGGGTCGAACCCAGGGTGGTCGAAGAAGCGCTCGTCCTCTGCGGCGATGAAGGCCTGCACCAGCTTCTTGGGGATGCGCTCGTAGGGCACCACCCGACGCCGCTCGTCGTAGAACTCGCCGGCGAGGACGCGGTCGGAGGACCAGAACTCGGTGAGGATGGGCGGGCGGTAGTCCCGGACCGAAGGGAGCTTGGGCAGGCCCACCGAGTACTTGGCATAGAACGCGACGGCGACGATGGAGCCGCCACCGAGCCCCATGACGCCCAGGAAGAGCAGGAGCAGGAAGGCACGCTTGATGAGCCCGCGCTTGGGGACGTTCTCGAGCACCAGGCGCGTGCGGCGCGGCGCAGGCGTCGGAGCCACCGGTGGCGTGTCGGTCTTCGGAGCGGGCAGATTGGGGGCAGCCTCGGCCATCGGGGATCCTGTCGGAAGCCCGGTATCTTAGGTCGCCGCCCAGCAGGGCAGCAATGTTCCGTGATCAGGCCGGTCTGCCCGCGCGGAACTGGGTGCCGGGCGAATCAAGTCGCGCCTGAGATTGCCAAGCCCATCTGCGCGGGCTGAGGGCCATCCGGTCGCCCGGTCGTCGGCAGTCATGCGCGCTCGTCCCCCTGACCCGCGTTCCCGGACCAGCTGCGAGCTCGCCGCTACAGCTCGGTGGTCTGCAGAAAGCTCAGCTTGTAGCGGCCGGGCTCGGCGGTCTGGATGAGCGAGCACATCCCTCCCTGGATTGCCACGACCTTCTTGGCCTCGTCCGCGTACTGCCAATCGGCCCCCAAAACGAGGTCGGTGGACTCATAGGGTGAGACGCTGGTGTCGGTGAGAACGACCTGGAGCATGTCGGGGTTCTTCGCTGCCTGGGACAAGGGGAAGAGGCAGGTGCCTATGGTTGGCACGATGCCCAGAAGGATGGTCCGCAGGTCAGCGCTGCTGCTCGCCAAGTAGAACTTGGTGGCATCGCCTGCCTGCGGCATTCCGCCCTCGATCGACGCGCGGTCGAGCACGTCCTTGGCCACCGGGTTGTCCACAGCCGATCCGAAGCCAATGATGAGGGTGAAGACCCCCCGCTCCCTCAAGGCCTTCACCGCACCGATGAGCCCCTCGTAGTCGAGGCAGTTCTGCTTGTCGCCGCCGCAGTTGGTCGCGGGATCGCCGCCATTGGTGCAGCCCGAGCAGTTGACCAGGGTGGCGTTGCAGTTCGGCAGACCGTCGGTGATCAGCACCACGATTCGAGCCGTCGCCGCCTCCTCCTTCATGAATGCAAAGTCGTTGCTGATGGCCTGCAGCATTGCGGACGAAGGCGTCCCGCCGTTCGGCTGCAGGTTGGTGGGAGCGAGAACAGCTGCGATCTGCTCGTGCGTGCTCTGGCCCAGGGCCGGAACTGGAACGAGAACCGCGCCGGCCTTGCACGCCATGGATCCGACCGCATCCACCGAGGGGAAGACTGCCAACCCGACCCGCGCGCTGGTGCCCACGGTGTCCAGGAACCCATCTGGATTGAGGAGCAGGCTGGTGAGGTTGTTCCACTTGCAGTTGCCGTTGGGGTCGTAGCCGCTGCAGTTCGCGCCGCTCGTTGACTGGCAACAGCCCCAGACGCTGTCGCCGCCAGCCGTGTACTTCATCGATCCCGACTTATCGAGCACCAGCATGATCTTCGGAGGTCGACCAACGTCCCTGTAAGTCCCGCAGCGCTGGACGGGGGTGCACACCTGATCGAGGGGACAGCTCGTCCCGTTGCACTGGCACGCGCCGCAGGTGCCTCCGCACCCGTCAGGACCACATCGACCGACGCAGTCGGGGATGCACGTCGGATCGGGCGGCGGAGGACAGCTCGTGCCCTCCCGGACACAGATTTGCGATCCCGGGCAGCAGGCCCATCCGCTGCTGCACGGGCAGGGGTGGTCGGCCTCATCGACGACCTCGATACAGGACGGCCCGGCGACTGCGACGAGGCCTATCAACAGGGCGAGGCGATTCATGGAGCAGCTCCAGTTCTCGTTTCTTCCTCACCAACGCCCAACCCCTGCTCTGCGGACGAATCAGAAGCTGCCGCCCATCGCCGCCATCGCTCCATGGGGCCCAGGCATCAGCACCACGGAGGGTCCTCCCTCCGGCCAGAGCAGGAGCACGGTGCCCGTCGCCACCACGGCACCAGCCACCGAGAGCAGCGCGATCGTGGCGCGGTTCCCCGAATCGATGCGCTGGTTGCGAGCGGAGACGTCCCGCTGTGCATCGCTGGCCTGCGCTCTCTCACGCTCGGAGCGAGTGAGCAGATAGGAGACTACCCCCCCTCCGGCGAGCCCCGCTCCGACCCCGTAGGCGACGATGGCCGCAATGCGCGTCGGCGCCAGGCTCCGATCCTCCACGGGCGCGCTCAGCTCCACCCCTGCCGCCGGCATGCTGAAGGCCTGGACCACCGAGAGATCGAAGGGGAGCTCGAAGAGCCTCTGGTAGGAGTCGTGCGCAGCACCACGCTCGTGAACCCGCGGCTCCTGGGCGCTGAGGGCAGCGAGCGCGACCACCTCCTCGCTTCCGGCAATGGCGAATTCGCGCTCGTCAGGCAGCCGACGCAGGTAGAGCGCGGCCCCGCTGGTCATGGGCCGCAGCAGCTTGAGCGGCTGGCCCTGGGCGGCGTGGAAGTCGGCGAGGCGCACCCCGCGGTGGTCCTCGAGCAGATAGCGGGCACCCTGCGCTCCATCGATCTCCAAGCGGCGCTGCAGGGCCCTACGCAGGTCCACGAAGCGGTCGGAGCCGTGCGGCGGGCGAGCCCACACGTCGGGGCGGAAGCGCTCGTTGGGGATCGACGCGTTCGCCCGCTGCACGAAGGCGGCGATCTCCCGGTAGCTCACCTCGCCATCGCCGTCCGCGTCGGCCGCCCCGAAGAGCCCGGAGCGCACCTCGTGGCTGAAGACGCCGCCCTGAAAGCCCTCCCACTCGTGGCTCTCGCGCGCCGACGAGGTGGAGAGCAGGAGCCCCACCCGCTCGTCGGCGGCGATCTGCATCGAGCGGCTGAATCCATCGGGCAGCGGCCGGCGCTGGCCGCCGGGCCCGCGGCCATAGGCGCGGAAATAAGAGTGGCAGGCGTCCACGATGAAGTGGATGCGGGTCGCCTTCACCGTCTCGAGCAGCGCGGAGGAGAGGTCCTTGCCGGTGAGCCGCGCGTCCTCGAGGCTGACGTAGCCCTGCCCGTCCTTGACGTTGCCGTGGCCGGCATAGACGAAGAAGACCTCGGTCGGGACGCCCTGCTCGCCGGCCCGCCGGACGTCCTCGGCCAACGCTGCAACGGCGTGGTCGAACTCGTCCTTTCGGGGCGGCGCCGCCTCGGCCTGCGCCTGGGCGTGCAGCCGGCGCGTGTTCTCGTCCAGGCGCGCCAGCAGATAGGTCCTCGCGCCAATGGTGCGAAAGAGGTCCAGATAGCGCGCGGCGTCATCGTCGGCGTAGCGCAGCGTCGGCAGCTCGGGGTCGACGCCCTGGTTGACCCCGATGACGAGCGCGAAGGTGGCCCGCACCTCCTCGGCACGGGCGGCGGCCGATGCGAGCGTGGACAAGACCAAGAGCGCAGCAGCAATGGATGAGCCCCTCATTGCTGCCCTTCCCTTCTCTCGTCGACGGTCAGCTCCATCACCTGCTCCAGCGAGGAGGGCGACAGCGCCTCGCCGGCGGCGAGCCTTCGCTCGGCTTCGCGAACCGAGAGCGCTTCATCGGTGAAGACGGCATGCAGGGTGAGGCGTCGGCCACCATAAGCGTGGGTCACGGCCTCCTTGAGTTCCTGCGGCCGCTCGGCCGGGCCAATGAGGATCGCTTCGGGGTCGCTGGACGGGTCCTGCCAGGCGGGAA
>JACRCT010001001.1 GCA_016218885.1 Deltaproteobacteria bacterium
ACAACGACGAGTACTACGCCCACAACGCCCAGAAGCAGGGGCATCCCGAGGAGATGATCACCGACGCCATCCGCTGGCTGGGCTGCGACGACTCGCTCAACCCTGCGCCTCCCGCCGATTGCGTCCCGTTCGACTTCTCGCTCTACACCGACGCCGCGGGCAACATCCCCACCATCGGCATCATCCACGTGGGGCCAGGCTACGAGGTCCTGGAGGCGGGGCAGACCCAACCGAACGATCGCCTCATCCACTCCCACGAGTCCTCGCTCTTCGGCGTCACCACCTGGGACGGCAAACGCGTCCTGAGCTACCACACCGAGCCCGAGGTGCTGCACGGCCAGGTCACTCCTCCCGGCGTCATCTGCCACGAGACGGGCCATGCCTTGGGGCTGCCCGACCTCTACGAGACCAACTACACCGCCGCTGGCCTGGGCCTGTGGAGCCTGATGTCCGGCGGAGGCTGGGGCGGCCCGGGGACCGACGGCTCGGTCCCGACGCACCTCGACGCGTGGTCGAAGAGCGAGCTCGGCTGGGTGACCCCCCTGCTGCTCACTGCCAGCGTCACCGGGCAGCGTCTCTCTCCGGTCCACTCCTCGCGGGAGATCGGCCGCATCCCCAATGGCATGCCTCCGGAGCAGTACTTCCTGCTCGAGGTGCGCCAGAAGATCGGCTACGACGAATTCTTGCCGGGTGCGGGGCTGGCCATCTACCACATCGACGAGAACGTCTGGGGCAACACCCTCACCCCCGACGATCCCTCCTCGCACTTCGGCGTCGACCTCGAGCAGGCGGACGGCCTGGCGGAGCTGAACACCAACCCCGACGACCACGGCGACGCCGCCGACCTCTTCCCGACCGCCACCAACAATGCCTTCACGCCCACCAGCACCCCGGACAGCGTGGCCTACGGGGCCAGCGACTCGAAGATCAAGATCACCGGGATCGCCCGCGACGGCGACAGCGTTCTGTTCAACCTGGCGATCACGGCGACCAAGGTAGAGGCCGGAATGACCTGCTTCTCGGTCGCCGACTGCCTGAGCAACCAGTGCGCGGACGGAGTCTGCTGCAACCGGGCGTGCGACCCCGCCAACCCCTGTGACGCATGCTCCAAGGCGGCGGGCGCTCCCACCAACGGGACCTGCGCCTTCGTCACGGTGACCTGCGATGACGGGGACAAGTGCACCGAGCACGACGCGTGCGATCAGGGGACCTGCCAGGGGGCCCGCAAGATCTGCCCGGCGCTCGACTCCTGCCACGAGACCTCGGTGTGCATCCAAGAGACGGGGCTCTGCTCGGAGCTCGCCAAGCCCGAGGGCACCGGGTGCGAGGACAACGACGAGTGCACCATCGGGGACACGTGCCGCGCCGGCGCTTGCGTCGGCACCGCCCGCAGCGAGTGCCCGCCTGCCGACCCCTGCCATTCGCCGGCGACCTGCCAGAACAAGAAGTGCGGCAGCTACGCGCAGAAGCCGGACTACACGCCCTGCGACGACGGCACGCTGTGCACCACCGGCGACGCCTGCCTGCGTGGGAGCTGCAAAGGCGCCGCGGTCGTCTGCACGGTCCCCAACGACTGCTATGTGACGTCGACCTGCAACGCCGCGACGGGCACCTGCCCCGAGCCGGTCCTCCGCCCCGAGGGGGCCACCTGCGACGACCACAACCCCTGTACCAAGGAGGACGCGTGCCACACCGGTCAGTGCAGGGGCGTGGTCGACCCCTCCGTGACCGTCTGCCCTGCGCCCAACGTGTGCCACGACGAAGGGACCTGCTCGCCAACCGGTGAATGCCTGGCCCCCCTCAAGGTGGACGGCACCGTCTGCGACAACGGCAACAAGTGCCTGAGCAACAAGAAGTGCAGCATGGGGGAATGCGTCGGCACCGCGAAGGACTGCGGCACCTCGGATAGCCCCTGCTCGGAGTTCGAGTGTCTGCCCGCGAGCGGCCAGTGCCAGATGAAGCCCAAGGCGGAAGGCGCCCCCTGCGTTTCCGAGGACCTGAGCCCCTGCGACGTGGACGCCATCTGCCACCTGGGGCTCTGCCAGGGCGATCCCAAGCCGTGCCCTGCCCTCGACGAGTGCCATACCTCGGGTTCCTGCAACCGCATGAACGGCAAGTGCGGTGCTTATGGGGTCAAGGAAGACGGCTCGCCCTGTACCGGCGGCAGCTGCAAGGCAGGCGCCTGCGTGCTGTGGCCGCCTGACGCGGGCGAGCCTGGCCTCGACGCCGGCGAGTCGGTGGCCGACGCGGGGCCGACCGTTGACGACAAAGGCGGCTGCGGCTGCGCCAGTGGCATGGGCAGCACGCCGTTCGCGCTGCTGGGAGCGCTGCTGGCCTTCCCGCTGAGGCGCAGGCGCAGGTAGGGCCTGGGCGGGACCGGGCCGTCCGGTCGCTGACGCTCACGGCTCGGACACGAGACCCCGGAAAGGAGTTGGGGTGGGAAGTGCTATTCCAGCCCCCTGCCCACGAGCCGCCCGAGCCCGAAGGTGATCGCTGCGGCGAGCCCCGCCAGGCCGACCATCCGCGCCGCCGAGCGCACGGGGCCGGTCCCGGACAGCACGCCCAGGAGCGCGCCCACGCCCGTCAGGACCAGCGCAGCCAAGGCCCCTGCGAGCCCCACGGCCATCCAGCCCCGGGCAAAGAGGAAGGGCACGATGGGCACCACCGCGCCCAGGGCGAAGGTGACGAAGGAGGAGAGCGCGGCGCGCATCGGCGAGCCGAGGTCAGCCGGGTCGAGCCCCAGTTCCTCGCGCACCAGCGTGTCGAGCGCGGCAGCCGGGTTCTTGAGGATCTCGCTGGTCGTGCGTCCTGCCTGCTCGGCCGAGAGGCCCTTGAGCTTGAAGATGAGCGCCAGCTCTGCTGCCTCCTCCCCAGGGGTCTCGGCGAGCTCGCGGCGCTCCAGCTCGACCTGACGCTGAAGCAGGTCGCGCTGGCTCGCCACCGAGGTGTACTCGCCGGCAGCCATGGAGC
>JACRCT010001002.1 GCA_016218885.1 Deltaproteobacteria bacterium
GCGGCGCGCGTGAGGTAGAGCGCCCCCATCCCGACCAGCACCGTTCCCGAGAGCAGCTGCGCCACTCGCCTCCTCTGCACCGGGATGCGAACGAGCAGCGCCCCGGCGCCAAGCATCACGGGGAGAGTCCCCACCCAGAAGGCGCCGACCAGCGCCGCCCCCTCCAAGGCACCCGTCGCTCCCAGGCCACGAGTGAACGCCGCGAAGGAGAGGCCGCAGGGGAGGAATCCCAGCAGGATTCCCAGCGGAAGCGCCGCCGCCGTCCTCCCATCCTCGCTGGAAAGCCGGCGTAGCAAGGGGCCAGCACCGGGGACGGCGGACGCTGCACCAACCCGTGGCTCGGGAAGCAGCCCGAGCAAAGCGAGACCGAACCAACCCAGGAATCCGCCGGAGACGAGGGTCAGCCAGGCCTGGATGCGAAGGACGGGCGCGAGCTGAGCAGCGCCGGCCCCGACCCCGGCCACCGCCGCGCCCACCACGATGTAGGTCAGCCCGCGGCCGAGGTTATAGAGCAGCACCGCCCCCATCGCGCGCCCACGCCCGCCCGCGGAGACCGCGGCGACGACGGGCCCGCACATGCCCAGACAATGCCCGGCGCCCAGCAGGCCCAGCGCGAACATGGCTGCCAGCTCTGCGCCCGATGCCATGGCGTGCATTCTGGCTTCGGCAGGGTCAATTCGCGAGCCGAACCGCGTGCTAGGCTCTGGCCGCCTTCCAAGGGGAACCAGCCATGCATCGCTCTCTCGCAGGCTTGCTGTGTGCAGCATCACTCGCTGCCTGTCCGGACAAGCCTGCCCCCGCCGCCTTGCCTGGCCCGCTGGCCGCGCCCGTTCCTGCCTCCACCTCACCCGCCGCCCCGAGCGCCGCAGGACGGTGCGCGATGTGCGGCATGGACACCTCGCTTCATCCGGAGTGGGCAGGAATCATCGAGCTCGCAAGCGGCGCGCAGCACTACACCTGCTCGGTCCGCTGCACGCTCGCCACGGCCCTGCACTCTGAGAAGTTCCTGGGCGTGGCCCCGGACCAGATCCGCAAGGTTCGCGTCCCCGACTACCTGCACCCGGGGACGCTCCTCGATGCTCCGAAAGCTCTGTTCGTGGTGGACTCGGACGTTCGCGGCCCGATGGGGGCGGAGCTGATCCCGGCGGCGAACGAAGCCGATGCCCAGACCATCACCACCCGTCACGGCGGCCGCACGCTTCACCACGCCGACGTGACCCCGCCGCTGCTCATGGCGATCAAGCAGCACGGCAAGTCGACGCCCTGACGCCCAAGATGCAGCCGGCCACCAAGCCCTTCGCCGGGACGAATCTCGTCGTCACTGCCGCCGCGCTGGCAGCGGCGGCCCTGCTGGTGTGCGCCCTTCACGCCACTCTCGCGCGCCGTGGCGGGCCCCTCGATCCGCTCGCCGGAGTCGAAGACATGGCCGAGGCTCATGCGCTCACCTCCCCCGCCCTGGCCGCTCCCGAGGACCTCCGCCACCCGGAGTGGGCGCGGCCGGAGATGCCTGTCGCTGGCCAGCCCGCGCTCATCGACCCCCGCCCGGCCGCGCTCGTCGTCCGCCCGCCGCCCTTCAGCGTCCGAGTCACCCCGTGAAGCCCGGCCTGTACGCCTTCGCCTGCAGGCGGCTGGTCCTGCGACCGATCCGATGTGCCCTCTTCGCGCTCGCCGTGCTCGGGGTCACCCTGCCGCTGGCTTCCGGCCTGCTCGTCCTCAACGCGGTCGAGCAGACCGCGGACCGCGTCGTCGCCGCGGGGCCTTCGCTGATCGTCAGCCGCGTGGACGCGGGCGGGTGGGCGCCGATTCCCGAAGCCGCCGCTTTCGCCGTGCGCGCCATCCCCGGCGTTGCCGCGGCTCAGCCGCGCGTCTGGGGAATCCTTCCCGCCCAGGAGCCGCTCACGGTCGTCGGAGATACCGCGCTGCCCGACGCGACCAGGCTCGCGGTGGTCGGCCCGGGAATCCGCACCGGCCCTGAAGGAAGCCCCATGGCTCTGAGCGGCTTGAGCGGCGCCGTGGAATGGCTGGAGGTCTCCTCTGCCTTCCCGGCAGGAGTATCGGCACTCGCTCGGGATCTCGTGGTGGTGCCCGCCGGCGTCGCAAGGCGACTGCTGTTGCTCCCCGAGGCCACGGCGACCGACATCGCGGTGACCTCGGTGCGGGCGGAGGAGGACGATGCACTCGTAGGGGAGATCGCCCGGGCGCTGGGCTACCCGGTGAGGGTCACTACGCGGGCCCAGATGCGCGGAGCGTTTCGGAGCTTCACGGGCGAGCGCGGCGGGCTGTGGCTCCTCCTCGCGCTACCCGCCATCCTCGCCTTGGCGCTCATCGTGGGACAGATCGCCTCCGGGGGCGCCGGCGCGCGACTCGAGGCCGGCCGGCTCAAGCTGCTCGGCTGGACCACATGGGACGTCGCACGCCTGCACCTGGCCGAGGCGCTGATCCCCGGCGGCCTCGCCGCGGCGACTGGCCTCGCCGCCGCGTACGTGGGGGTCTTCGCGCTCGGCGGCGGGCCGGCGGCGGCGCTGCTGCTGGGCTTTCAGCGCGTGGCCCCCTCCCTGGCTCTCTCCACCGAAGGGGCCCTGCTCGCGCTCCTCCAGGTGGGCGCAGTGGTGCTCGCCCCGTGTGCGGTCGCGGCGCTGATCCCCGCGGCACGGCTCGCCCGCTCCGATCCGGCGGACCTTCTGGAGGCTCCGTGATCGTCTGCGAGAGCGTGCGCGTCGAGCTCGACAGCTCCGGCTCCGCGCCCGCGGTGGTGATCGAAGGCGCGAGCCTCACCTGCCGCGCCGGGGAGACCGTCCTGCTCCTCGGCCCCAGCGGCGCAGGCAAGTCCACCCTCCTCTCGGTGATGGCTGGGCTGCGGCGTCCCACCTCCGGGCAAGTGAACGTGGACGGCAAACCCGTGAGCCGCTTCACGGCACACCACCGCGATCTCTACCGGCGCCGGGTCGGATTCCTGCCGCAGCGTCTTCATCTCTTTGAAGAGCTCACCGGGCTCGAGAACGCGTTGCTGCCGCTCCTGCCGCGGGCTTTCGGGCCCGAGGCCATTGCACGGATCCAGCAGCTGATGGGGGAGCTGGAGGTTCCAGCCGACCGCGCCGTGCGATCACTCTCTGGAGGCGAGCAGCAGAGGGCGGCGCTCGTTCGCGCGCTCTCCACCTCCCCCGAGCTGCTGCTTCTCGATGAGCCGACGGCGCACCAGGACGAGGCCCGCGCGGCCGTGATCTGCGAGGTGATCGAGCGCGAGCGGGCCCGAGGCGCAGCGGTGGTGGTCGCAGCCCACGACCCGCGGCTCACCAGCCGTCTGGCAGGCTCGCGCCGCTACACCTTGACCGCGGGACGGCTGCTGGCGGGGGCCCAGGGTTGATGCCCCACCCGGCGATCGCGGCAGTGCTGGCGGCGGACCTCCTGTCCAGCGTCGCGCTGCTGGCGGCGATGGCCGGAGCGCTGTCCGTGGCGGCGGGGTGGAGCCCTGGCGCCGCGACCCCGGTGCAGCTGAGGCTGGAGCGCATCGCCGAGGAGGCCTCGATTGCCGGGCGCGCGGCGCTGGCGCTGTCGGCCGGAGCGGGATTGCTGCTGGTCGTCTCGGTGAACCACGTCCTGCCGGCGCTGGTGCCGGGAGCGATGTGCGGGCTCGGGGTCCTGGAGGCCATTCCCGGAGGCACCGGCGTGCTCGGGTTGCGCGTCGCGGCGCTGGCGGGGCTCTGGGCGTGGTGGGTGCTCGACTCGCTGGATCGCCGGGACGAGCTCGGGCCGCTCGCCCCCTGGGCCGCCCGGGCTCTGCTCGCAGCGGGTGCGCTCTGCCTCGTCGCGGCGCTGAGGACCGGCGCGGCGCTCGTCGAGACCGACTTGCATAGCCCGGTCTCTTGCTGCGCGGCGGTGATCGACCTGAGCAGGGCCACGGCGGCGCCCGGAGTGCTGTGGATCGCCGGCGGATGGCACCTGGCGGCCATGCTCGTACTCGGAGCGGCGATCTCCTGGATGGCGCTGCGTGGGCCCAAGAGCCCGCGGACGGCCTTGGTGTTGGCGGTCGCGGTCGTCTGCTGGGCCGTCCTCGCCGAGTGGGTGTTGCTGGACGTCTGCGCGCCCTATCACTACGGGCTGCTGGGCCATCGCTGCCCGTTCTTCCTGTTTCTCCCCGACCATCACTTCATCGGCTACCTGCTGCACGGCACGGTCCTGCTCGCGGCGTTCGAGTCCATGGCGCTCGCGGTGGCGACCGCCAGCCGAACGCACTTGGGCAAGGCCACGAACCGAGCTCAGCGCGCCGGAAGCCTCGTCGCCGCAGGGATTCTCATCCACACCTTCGCCTCGCTGCTGCCCATCGCCGTGTTCCGGCTGTGGACGGGCGCCTTCATGACCGGTCTGTAACAGGGCCGCGTGAGGCGGAGGCACCAGGTCCCACGCTCTCTGGGCAGGGTTCGCCGGCTAAGTGCGCCTGCGTGGGATACATTCCGACCATGCGCACTGGAGTGAGACGAAGGTTGGTCGCCGCGCCCCTTCTGCTGCTGCTGGCCGCAGCGATCGCGACTTGCAGCGAGGAAGGGGCAGGCCTGATCACCGCAGCGGATGCATGCCCTCGCCTCGACGCCCAAGCGGCGGTCGACGCGGAGTCCGCGTCCGACGCCGGCACCGCCCTGTCCGACGCCGGTGATGGCTCTTCGGATGCAGGCGACCCGCCAGCCGACGCGGCCTCTCCTCCCGACGCGGCCTGCCTCGGCTGCTCGGCCTATGCCCGGGCATCCTCCAGGGGTCGCACTCCCGAGGTGCTCGCCGAGACCTCGGGCCTCGCCATGAGCGCCGCCCACCCCGGCGTCCTCTTCGCGCACAACGACTCGGGAGACACGGCACACCTCTTCGCCATCGACCTGGAGGGCAACCTCCTTGGCGAGTTCGTCCTGCCAGGTGTCACCGCCGTGGACTGGGAGGACATGGCGATCGGGCCTTGTCCGGCCGGGAGCTGTGCCTTCATCGGAGACATCGGAGACAACCTCCAGACGCGTACCAACTACGCGGTGTATCGGGTGCCCCTGCCCAGCGTCGAGGTGGGCAAGCCGGTCGGAAGGATGAGCGTGACCTTTGACCGCCTGCCCTTCAAGTACCCGTCGGCGGCGAAGTGGAACGCCGAGACTCTCCTCGTCCACCCCCTCACCGGCGACCTCTACGTGCTCAACAAGGTCTCGCAGGGCTCACCCAGTACGGCCTTCAAGTTCCCCCAGCCGCTCACGCCCGGGGTGACCGCCACCCTGTCCCAGGTGGCGACCCTGCCGGTGCCGAAGTCCACCGACTCGTTCCTGACTGGAGGGGACATCCACCCCTGCGGCAACGCGATGCTCCTGCGCACCTACAACCGCCTCTACGAGTTCCACCTGGACCCTGCCCTGCCCTTCGACTCCATCTTCACCACCTCGGACTTCGACGCCGTCCCCGTGGCCGTCGAGCAGCAGGGAGAGACCGTGGCCTATCAGCCCGCGGGCCGCGGCTACGTCACCGTAGGCGAAGGCAGTCGCGTCCCCATCAACGCCTACTCGTGCCAGTAGGACTGGCGACCCAGGCCCGGTCCTCAAATCGGCAATCGTCGAGCGTTCAAGGACTCCCAAAGCTTTCGGCGCAGGCGGTGAACATCCTGCCAGCGGCCCAGAAGCTTGCGGTACTCCTCGGGAGCGAACTCGTGGACCGCCGCCATCCAGTCCGCACAGTCATCGTAGTGCGAGCTGTGCGCATCCGCTGGGTCCGGAACGAAGCTGACGATATGCCTCTTCATGAGCGCCAGTAGCTCGGGCAAGAGCACGTCGCCGCCCAGCTTCTTCATCCAGCGCTGTCGCGATCGCTCGAGGGCATCGCCATCTCGCTGCCCGCATTGCAGAAGCTCTTTGAGTTTCGGGCAGCACTTCTTCAAGACGCCCTGCCCGTGATCTACGTCGAGCAACAGGGTCGCCAGCGAGCCCTTGCACTGCTCGATACCGCCGTGCCTCCTCTCGACTCGGACGAGCCACTTGCGAATGGAGTCTGCAAGGGAAGGCGCACACCAGCCCTCCCTGGCCCCCGCCACGAGCAGGCGGACCCACTCCACCTGCAGCTCCTCGTCGCCGCGCTCCAGCTTCACGCTCGCTCGTGCGACCGTGGACTGCCAGGCGGCGAAGAGCGTCTCGCAGGCCGGTCTCGCGCTCTGGAAGGCCCGGAGGGCTCGCTCCCAGTCCTCCCAGGCCGGGCCGATCGCGCACTGGACCTTCAGCGCAGCCGCCACCGAATGGTCGCCCAAGGCCGCCGCGGCCTTCTGCCAGTAGCCCAGCAAGCGGAACATCTGGACCTCCTCTCGCGGAAAGCATCCGAGCGACCGGCACTCGACCAGCAGCTCTTGGGTGGGGTCCCAGCGCTTCCCTGGCGCCAGGTGCAGGAGCGCACGCATGGCTTCGTCGACGAGCGCGAGCGCTTCGGCGTAGCTCTTCTTGCGCATCTGCTCGGAGACCAGCGGAAGGGCGAGCGTCCAATCTTGCCCGATATGCCTGCGGCAGCTCTCTGCGAATCCCGCCCGGTCCCATTTCCGGGCAAGCCGTTGGTGCAACCGGAACCAGCCTGAGTTGGCATCGACGAGCACCTCGGACCAAGCGGCCGAGTGCCGATGGCTCTTGAGGCCCTCGAAGACGGTCCGCTGGTCCTGCTCGGGCATCGCGGCGACGAAGGCCACGATCGCCTCGCCGTCGAGCCCGACGTCGTGCAGCGACTTCTCGAGGTTGCGAATGCGCTCGACGAATTCGAAGGCGTCCAGCCCCTCGCCCTGAGCGACCCACTGCTCCCATTGCAGCAGACAACCGGTGACCTGCGGCCCGAAGTCCGAGCCCTCTCCGTCGAAATACTCTGAAGGGCCGGCCCCAATCTCATTGGCCGCTTCGCGGACCTCCTCCACGAAGCTCCTCTTGGGGTCCAGCCTCTCGGCCCACACCCGCTCCATGATCGCCCGCATGCGCTTGGCGATGCCCTCGAGGTCATCCATGACTCCGGAGCGATCGAAATAGGGAGGCTCCCAGTGGGCGTCCTGATGGACGTAGCGCCCTTCCTCGCTGCCGGACTCTTCGAGGCACTCCCCCCACTCGCCCCACAGTCCCTGCCAGTCCTCACGCACTTTGGCCTTCCCTGCTTCCGGAGCGCCGCGGCTGCTCTTGCCCCCGCGAGCGCCCTCGAGGACCGGGCGAATCGCCTCTGCGGTCTCCTGGGGAAGCTGCTCGAGCAGTCGCTGCCGGCCCGCCTCGTCGAGGGCCAGCAGGGCCACCGCGGTAGCGCGGCGCACCTCCTCGATCGATAGGGAGGCTTCGAGTGCCGAAGAAAGCTCCCCTTGAGCTTCCTGCTTCCTGCGAGCGCCTTTTGCCATGGGTCTCCTCCGTTCTCTGGCAAGGCTTCTAGCAGAGCCCCCCGACACGAGATGGAGGTCGGGAATTTCCGGTTTCTTGGCTCGCGACCCCTCAATTTCAGGTACCTGAACTTGGGCCCCTCCCACACGCCGCCAGCGTTCTCGGGTGGATAGCCCGATCGGCGCCGGCGAGACCCCTCAAGTTCAGGTGCCTGAACCTGGCCTCTCCCGGGGCGCCGCCAGCGTTCTCGGGTGGACGGGCCCGATCGGCGACCGGCGCGAGAC
>JACRCT010001003.1 GCA_016218885.1 Deltaproteobacteria bacterium
CCCAGGAGCGCGCCGCGGCCGCCAAGGCTCGCGAGGACATCGAGGAGTTCGACCTTTCCAAGAAGCGCCTGCCCACCAACATGAGGGAGGGTCGCGGCGAGGTCCTGCCCGGGGCCGCCCCCGCCCCGGGAAAGCAGCAGACCGTCCACCGGGACGGGCCCAAGGTCCGGCC
Organism: Deltaproteobacteria bacterium; assembly: GCA_016218885.1. Classification (GTDB taxonomy): domain Bacteria; phylum Myxococcota; class Myxococcia; order Myxococcales; family UBA5297; genus JACRCT01. Next base: position 173 of record JACRCT010001003.1, read on the forward strand.
CAACGACCCGTGCCCCTGCGGGTCGGGCAAGAAGTACAAGCGCTGCCACGGGCTCGAGGACGCTGCCTAGGGTGGGAAGCAGTTGTAAGTCGTGAGCTGCAAGCCGTGAGTCCCCGAGCCCCGCGCAAGGTCGGGGTTTGGCGACCACTGCTGCCGGCACCCTGGTGTAGGCGCCTTTCTACTGAACGTCTGCCTGGTCGGCATCGCCCGGATCGGCGCCTGCGTCCTGATCGGGAAGCGTGGCGTCGCTCGCCACTCCGGAATCCGTTCCGGCGTCCTCGGGCCTGATTGCCTTGCAGAAGCCGAGGTGGCAGACCGGAATCCAGCCGGTGCCGGCGTCGCACGGGTCTTCGGCACACGGCCCCAGGCCGCAGTAGTGGTCGACCTGAGCCTGCATGCGGGGGCGGGTCTCGTACGCGTCGTCGGCCGCGACCGCGAAGGGGCCGCAGACGCTCAGGCAGCGAGGGGACACCGCTATCAGCTCGCACTCCTCGTCGTTGACGCAGATCGCCGTCTTGGATGACAGAAAATCGAGCGCACACTCCGCAGTCCTGGAGCGCGGGCAGCGGGGGCCGTCCTCGTTGAGGCAGCCTGGGAAGGTGTACTCGGGTTGTCCTGCGTCGCTGGGGGCAGGGTAGGGGGTTGGCTCGTCCGGCTCGCTCTCGTCACACGCCGCCGCCATCCCCAACAACAGGCAGACCACCACTCGCCGCATCGATCTTCTCCTCGCTCCCACGCCTCGAGGGAGTCTAGCGCTGTCCTGCTGCCCGAGGCGTCGCTAAGTTCGGAGGCGCCATGTCTACGCGCGAAGAGCAGCGATCTCTGAAGATGGCGGAGTCGGCTCGCGAGGCCGATTGGAGGGAGGGCAGCTTCCTGCGCGACCTCTTCCTCGGGCGGCTGAGGCTCGAGCTCATCGAGCCCTATCCGCTTCCGGGCGAGCCCCGTCCCGAGTTCGCCGTCTTCCGGGAGAAGCTGCGCCGCTTCCTCGAGGAGGAGGTGGACGCGGCCCAGATCGACCGGCGTGGCGAGTATCCCGCCCGCGTCATCCTCGGCCTGCGGTCCTTGGGCGCCTTCGGCATGAAGGTCCCTGTCGAGTACGGCGTCCTGGGCCTGTCGGCTGCGGAGTACATCGAGATCATGAAGCTCGTCGGCAGCTGGGACGGCAACGTCACCGCCCTGCTCTCGGCGCACCAGTCGATCGGCGTTCCCCGCCCGTTGACCCTCTTTGGCAGCGAGGCCCTCAAGCGCAAGTATCTGCCTCGCTGCGCGGCGGGCTCCATCTCCGCCTTCGCGCTCACCGAGACCGAGGCGGGCTCGGACCCCGCCCGCATCGCCACCACCGCTACGCCCACCCCCGACGGCCGGGCCTTCATCCTCAACGGCGCCAAGCTGTGGTGCACCAACGGGACCCTCGCCGATCTCCTGGTGGTCATGGCGCGCGATCCACGCACCGAGGCGATCAGCGCATTCGTCGTCGAGACCGGCTGGGAGGGTGTCGCCGTCACCCATCGCTGCCGCTTCATGGGCCTCAAGGCTCTGGCCAACGCCGCGCTCCGCTTCCATGAGGTGCGGGTGCCTCGCGAAAACCTCATCGGCGAGGAGGGAAAGGGGCTCAAGGTCGCCCTGACCACCCTCAACACCGGTCGCCTTGCCCTCCCCGCGGCAACGGTGGGCCTGGCCAAGACCTGCCTCGAGCTCTGCCGCAAGTGGGCGCGGGCGCGCTCGCAGTGGGGCGTCCCCATCGGCCGCCATGAAGCCATCGCCCACAAGCTGGCGGAGATGGCGTCCACCACCTTCGCCATGGAGTCCGTCTGCGATCTGGTGGCAGCCATGGCCGATTCTCCCGACCACGACATCCGCCTCGAGGCGGCTGCTGCCAAGGAATGGAACACCGTCCGCGCTTGGCGGATGGTCGACGACGCCTTGCAGATCCGTGGGGGGCGCGGCTTCGAGACCGAGGAGTCCCTGGCCGGACGCGGCGAGGCCGCGGTGGGTGTGGAGCGCTGGCTGCGCGATTCGCGCATCAACCGCATCTTCGAGGGCTCGAGCGAGATCATGCACTTGTTCATGGCCCGCGAGGCCGTCGACCGGCACCTGCAGGTCGCTGGCGCCCTGGTCGATCCCGAGCGTCGCTCGGAGCGGCTCGCGGCGCTGCCGAAGATCGCCGCCTTCTACGGGCGCTGGTATCCCTCGCGCTGGGTCGGCTGGGGCCACTGGCCACGCTTCTCCAGCTACGGCGCACTCGCCGGCCACGTGCGCTTCATCGAGCGCGCGAGCCGAAAGCTGGCGCGGGCGTCGTTTCACGGGATGGTCCGCTTCGGCGCGGGCGCGCAGCGTCGCCAGGCCTTCCTCTTCCGGCTGGTTGACCTCGCCATGGAGCTCTTCGCCATGTCTGCCACCGTGGGCCGGGCGCGCCGACTGGCCGAGCTGCGCCGCCCGGAGGCGGAGCAGGCCGTCGCGCTCGCAGACCTGTTCTGCCGATCCTCTCGGCGGGAGGTGAGCCGTCTCTTTCGCGCGCTCGCCCACAATGACGACGTGCTTCAGTCCCGCCTCGGTCGCGAGGTCTTCGAGGGTCGAGAGGCGTGGCTGGAACAAGGCGCGATGGGCTTGGGCCTGGAAGTCGGCGAGCTGTCTCCGCTGCCGGTCTCGGAGCTGATGGTTGCACAAGCCCCCATCCCCCCGCCGCTCGAGACCCGTTTTCCGCTGCACGAGGTCTCGCCGCCGGCCGAGTGACCTGCCACCCCGTCCGTCGGCCACTCTGACGGATGCCGCTCCACGCCGGAGGTGCTGAGCCCACGGCGGCAGCGGCCATCCATGGGTCGCGCTGGGGAAGGGCGAGGGCCTCCTGCATCGAGTGAGGCAGAGAGCGGCTTGCGAGCGCCCGGAGGGTTCTGGAGAGCGGCACGGTGTCGGGCGGGTCGGTGTGTGCTTGTCCGGCAAGCAGCAGGAAGCTAACGTCGCCCTCCCGATTCACGACCTGGAGGTCCCCATGCGTCGCCTGACCCTCGTTGTCGTCGTCGCGCTCTCGGCCATTCCTGCTTTCGCCGTCGCGCAGCAAGCCAAGGCTCCTCCTGCCGCCCCGCCTGCCGCGTCCAAGGAAGCGCCCAAGGCCAAGGAGGTGGCGAAGGCGGAAGCCAGCCCATGGACCGCGCGGGTGCGCAGAGGCGAGACGCTCTACGCCACCCTGCAGACGAGCCAGGGCGACATCGCCGTGCGCCTGTTCACGAAGGAGGCGCCGAAGACCGTGGAGAACTTCGTGGCGCTCGCCACTGGCGAGAAGGCCTGGACCGACCCGCGCACCGGCCAGAAGACCAACAAGCCGCTCTACGATGGCCCGGTCTTCCACCGGGTCATCCCCAACTTCATGATCCAGGGCGGCGATCCGCTCGGGCAGGGGGTGGGCGGCCCCGGCTACGAGTTCGAGGATGAGTTCGCCAGCGGCAAGAAGTTCGACAAGCCTTGCATCCTGGCGATGGCCAACGCCGGCCCGAACACCAATGGGAGCCAGTTCTTCATCACCGAGAAGCCGACGCCCTGGCTCAACAACAAGCACACGATCTTCGGAGAGGTGGTCAAGGGCTGCGAGCTGGTGGCGAAGATCACCGGCGTCCCCAAGGTCGACAGCCGACCGAAGCAGGACGTGGTGCTCAAGAAGGTCGTCCTCTCCGAGAAGGCCCCCTAGCCCGCCGCGCCTCCCGGCCACGGGGATCCGACGGCGGTCTAGGGCTCCTCCAACTCGGCGAAGACCTCGTCGGCATCGGGCATCGGCTCTGCGAAGACCAGCGCCATAGCGTAACGCCACTGCAGCCCCGTCTCCAGTTGCTCGACGCGAACCACCTCTCCCTGTGCCTTGCGACCCGAGCGGGACTTGGCCGAGACGTAGAAAGTGACTTCCAGCCGCTCGCCGATGGCGAACATGCTGTTGCTCAGGAAAAGCGCGCCCGAGTTGCTCACGTCGCGGGTGACGCCGAGCCGATCCTTGCGCTGTGCCGAGTCGATGTGCACGGGGACGACGACCATGTGCCGGGGGGCGCGCCGTCGATTGGAGTCAGAGGTCATGGGGAACTCCGTGGAGACGGCTCAGGGTAAGGGAAGCGTCCGCGAGCCCGCAAGGCCGAAGCCTCGGCCTCGGCCTCCCCCTGCCCCCTCCCGGAGTCACTTCAGGGAGGATCGGGTAAGCCGGGAGGGGGAGACTGAAGAGCGGGGCGGGGGTAGAGCAGGTCTGCTCGATCTGGTC
>JACRCT010000069.1 GCA_016218885.1 Deltaproteobacteria bacterium
CCGCCGGCTGGAAGGCGGCGGCTACGTAAACAAAGGCCGCCTACGCGGGCTTCCCCCGGGATGCACCTCGTTCGTCTTCGAGGCTGAGAGGTCGCTCGAGTGTTCAGGATGAGGGCCGCTCGCGGCACTCCTGCCCGCTCGGTCATAGGGGCTGGCGAGAGAACCCGCGCTCGCAGCTCACTTCTTCAGGAGCCGGGTGATGCTGACGTCGAGCTGGCTGTGCACGAGCTCCATCAGGTTGCCGAATTCGCTCTCGCTCAACGCGAGGCGCTCGGCAAGAAGCGCGCGGGTCTTCTCGGCGAGCTCTTCCCGGCAGCGAGACAGCCAGCGCCACACGGTCACGCGGTGGGTCTTGTAGATGCGACCGATCTCGTCCGGGGTGAGCCCGTCGATGTACTGCAGGCGCAACAGGCTCCGATCCTTGGGGTCCAGGCTCGCCATCGCCTCTTGGAAGGCCGCCTTGAAGTCGCGGCCGAAGCGGGCCTTGGCAAACGCCATCTCGGCGTTGAGCGCTGGAGAAGGCAGCTCGGCCAGCGTCTCGTCCGGCTCCTCGACCTGCTCCTTGCCTTGGCGGTCGAGGTCCTGGGCGGCGCGCACCGCCGCCGTTCGGATCCAGGGTACGAGCGAGCCACGCCCCGAGTAGTCGGCTATCCGCGCGGGCTTGCCTTCGCGAGGCACCAGCAGCTTCTGCCGGAGGATCTGCTGGACGTCGTCCGTGTGGCCCTGAAGGTTCGATCGCATCAGCGTGACGCGAACCTTGGAGAGAAACTCGCGATCCAGCGCCTCCAGGGCCGCGGGGGTCTGGTGCAGACACGCGCAGGCCAGGTACAGGTGCTCGACCTGCAGGGACTCGGGATCGTCGCCAGGTGAGAGCTTCTGGGCGAGATGCTCGATGAAGCGCACCTCGTCCAGCTCGATCCCGGGCCAGGCGGCCCGAGCGCGAGCGAAGAGGGACCGCAGCTTCGCGTCCAGCTCCTCCCCCATGGCCGCGACCGCCTCTCGGGGTGCGTGTCGACTGAAGGCAGCCGCCAATCGCGCATTCTTTCCCATTGCAGGAGTGCAGCTTACCCCAGACTCCAAGAAATCGGCGCCAGGGGGATGCAACCCGATTCGGCTGCCTTCGTCCTCTGAGAAAGAGGGGTGGTGCTCCGCTGGAGGAGCCACTTGAGGGACGCCACGACGCGCCGAGGCCACCAACGGGTTCCCTGGCAGACGCTCCGCTGGGAGCGCCCTCGTGACGAGAGGCCGTGGGACTCCCTCGGCCGCCCATGCCGCGAGGGCGATCGATCGGCTAGACTCGCGCCCCGTGTGATTCCCTGCCTCGACGAGAACTCTGTCGCCGCCTTCCTCGATGGGGCGCTCCCCACCGAGTCGACCTCGGAGGTCGAGCAGCACATCGAAAGCTGTCCCTCGTGCCGGCGCCTGGTGGCCGCCGTAGTGCGCGGGGAGCGCGCAGAGGACCCGCCGGACACGCTGCCCGAGCCGGAGGCAGAGCCGGAGCCCGGCCCGCTGGTGCGCGGGGCCGTCGTCGGACGCTACGTGGTCATCGATCTCCTGGGAGCCGGCGGCATGGGGGTGGTCTACGCCGCATACGACCCCACGCTCGAGCGCAAGATCGCGCTCAAGTGCGTGCGTCCCCGGGCGACGGGCAGCGCCGACTCGGGCGAGGTGAGCGCGCGGCTCCTGCGCGAGGGCAAGGTCATCGCCCAGCTCTCGCACCCGCATATCGTCGCCGTCCATGACATGGGGACCTTCCGGGACCAGGTCTTCATCGCCATGGAGCTGGTCGACGGGGGCACGCTGAAGTCATGGCTCCTCGAGAAGCGCCGCACCTGGCACGAGGTCCTCGACGCCTTCCGCGCCGCCGGGAAGGGGTTGGCCGCCGCTCACCACGCCGGCCTGCTGCATCGCGACTTCAAGCCCGAGAACGTCCTTTTGGGAAGAGACGGTCGAATCCGAGTCACGGACTTCGGCTTGGCGAGCGCGGTGGAGCGCGCCTCGGCGCCGTCCGAGCCGAACCTTCCGATTCCCTTGCCTATCCCCACCACCGATGAGGCCTGGTCGCCGTCGTTCATGACCCGGACGGGCACGCTCGTCGGTACTCTGGCCTACATGGCCCCCGAGCTCTTCTCGGGTCAGCGCGCCGACGCCCTGTCCGACCAGTTCAGCTTCTGCGTCGCGCTCTGGGAGGCGCTCTTCGGCGTACGTCCTTACCCTCCCCCCAAACCCGGAGACCCGGCCTGGGAGCAGCATCGAATCGAGGAGCCCAAGGATTCCGGCGTTCCCGGGTGGCTGGCGTCGGCCGTGGCCCGGGGGCTGAGCCGCGATCCGCAGGCCCGCTTCGCCGACATGGAGCAGCTCCTCACGGCGCTGGAGGCCGACCCCCGGCAGGCGCTGCGCCGGGCCGTCGGAATGGGGGCGGGGGTCGCCCTGGCGCTGGCCCTGGCGATCGTCGGCGCGACCTGGGCAGCGACCCGCACCAGCCGCCTGTGCCAGGGCGTGCGTGAGCAGGCGGACTCCCTCTGGAACCCGACGCTGCAGCACACCCTCGAGTCAGCCTTCCTGTCCACCGGGCATGTCGACGCGCCCCTGGTCTGGGAGCGGGTGCGCGCAGAGCTCGATCGCTTCTGGACCGGATGGGCCCAGATGCGCGGCGATGCGTGCGAGGCCACCCGGATCCGGGGCGAGCAGTCCGATCAGGTCCTCGGGCTGCGCATGGCTTGCCTCGATCGCCGGCGCTCGGAGGCGCAGTCCCTCCTCGAGCTGTATGCCCACGCAGACCGCGAGGTGGTCGCCAAGGCGGCCGAGGCCGTCAACCTGCTCCCTCCCCTGGAGCGCTGTGCCGATGTCGAGGCGCTGGCGGCGGCGGTCCCTCCTCCCGATGACGCGGCAGCTCGGGCCCAGGTCGAGCAAGCTCGGGCTCGACTCGGGGACGCCCAGGCCCGGCTCGACATCGGAAAGTACGCGGAGGCAGTCTCCCTGGCGACGCAGGCCGTGACCTTCACGCGCACGCTCGGGTACCCGCCGGTCCTTGCCGAGGCGCTCCTCCTGCTGGGGCGCGGCCAGGCGCAGATAGGCGAGCTGCGCCCGGCAGAGGGCTTCCTGCTCGAGGCCCTGGTCACGGGGCAGGCGAGCAAGGCCGACGAGGTGGCCGCGCGCGCTGCGACCGAGCTCTCGCTGGTCCTCGGGGCGCGGCAGGCGCGCTTCTCCGAGGCGCACACCTGGAGCAGCCTCGCCGAGGCCGCCATCACCCGCATCGGCGGCAACGAGGAGCTGAAGGCGAACCTGCAGCGCACCGAGGGGCTGGTGCTCTACGCCGAAGGACGCGTCTCCCAGGCGATCGAGAAACACCAGCAGGCGTTGGCGCTCTACGAGAAGCGATTCCCCGAGAGCCTGCTACTCGCCGACTCCCTCAATGACTTGGGGGCCGCGCTGCGCGGCGATGGCCAGGCGAACGAGGCATTGGTCTCCTTCCGCCGCGCGTCGAGCATCTTCGAGAAGAAGCTCGGGCCCGAGAGCGACAAGGTCGCCACCTCGCAGAACGGCATCGGCAACGTCCTCATGTCCGAAGGGCGATTCGAGGAGGCGCTCGCCGCCTATCGCCAGGCCCTGAAGACCTTCGAGAAGACCCTTGGCACAGACCATTTCCGCACCGTGACCACCCTCAACAACGTGGGGGTGGTCTTTGCCGAGCAGGGCCGGTTCACGGAGGCGCTCCCCTACTTCGAGCGCGTCCTCCACGCGCGGGAGACCACCTTGGGGCCAGCCAACGCCAAGGTCGCCGATGCGCACGGAAGCGTGGGGATGCTGCTGGTCGAGCTCGGGCGCTTGGACGAGGGCTGGGCCCACTTCGAGAAGGCGAAGGGCATCCTCCAGGGGTTCCCTCTCGACCACTTCAGCCAGGCGGAGTACCTGGCGGGCTTTGGCTCGATCGACCTGGCGAGAGGCCAGGCCCGCAAGGCTCTGGCGCCTCTGGAGCG
>JACRCT010001004.1 GCA_016218885.1 Deltaproteobacteria bacterium
CTCGGGCGGGGAAAGAGCACCTCTGGCCGGCTGGGCAACGGCTCCACAACGAAGAGTGTGGTGCCCGTCGCCGTCCTGGGACTCTGAGTGACGCGCGCCTGACTCTCTCGGGGCACCGGGCCGCGTCCTCCCTGGCGGCGTCAGGCTCCACCAGCATCCAGCGAACCTGCGTCGAGAATGCGGGCGGCATTCCAGGCAGACTCGGTGCGCGTCCGCGCACGGCCAACGCTGCATTCGCTATACTCCCCGCCCGAGTTCGCTCGCGCGGAGGCGCTATGTCGTCAGGACCATGGGTGGCCATCCTCGGGCTGACCGGCGTCGTGGTCTCGTGCGTCGTGCCCGACGTCGAGCTGCACGAGAAGGCCTGCGACGACTCGCATCCGTGCCTCGTTGAGTACTCATGCGTCGACCATCGCTGCGTCCCCACCGATCTCGGCCGTCCCGACGTAGGTGGCCCAACAGACGCGGCCGTGGCTGCCGCGGAGGACGCCGGCATCGACATCGGAGCGCTCGCCGATGGCGGGGGACCGTCGACTCCGGATGCCGCAGACACCGACGCCGGGCCAGGGGATTCCCGCTCCATCGAGGCGCCGGACGCCGAGAGCTTTCCGAACGACGTTGGCGGCGCAGGCGTTCCTGATGCCGAGGCTTTCGCGACCGACGTCGGCAGCTCCGGAGGGATGGATGGCGGCCGCCCGGAGTGTGTCGAGCGTGGTGGCTACTGCTCGTTGAGCGCCGTTGGTGGAGCGAGCCTCCTGGATGCCGAGTGTCCTGCAGGCCAGTGCTTCGCCCTCGTCCCGCAGCCATGGGGGAGCGCCCTCCCCAGCACCGGCACCACCTACGACATGGACCACGTGCGCGAGAATGGCCGGCCTGAGGGTCCAGGCGGGAGCTGGTGGCCGCTCAATCCCAACGCTCCCGACCTGCCTCCGGCGGTGGGCATTTTTCGCCAGGCGACGCCGCTGCTCGGCCTCTATCTCTCGGACGACCCCGCGCTCATCCGCCAGCACGCCTACTGGTTCCGGGCCGCCGGCATCGACCACCTGCTCGTGGATTGGACGAACCTCCGCGCGCAGGCCGACCCCGAGAACACCGGCGCGGCGTGCGATCCCCAGACCCGAGAAGGCGGCTTTCCCTGCTACACGAGCGGGGTGAAGGCCGCGCTCGCGAGCCTGCTGGCGACCTACGACGCGATCCGGGAGTTCGAGCCTCCCCGGGTGCTCGTCGCGATCCGCCGGTTCGGGGAGAACGACGCCGCAGCAACGCTCATCGCCGATGAGGTGCACACCCTGGTTCAAAACCACCCCTCGCGCTTCCTCATGCACGCGGACGGCACCGCTTCCGCCGACAAGGCGCTACTGCTCGTGTTCTTCGACCACTCCAACTGCGCCTGGGCGGCGTCCGCGCCCTGGGCCGACCCCCGCTTCAACGTCAAGTTCACCAACGGCTTCCTCGATTCCGTCTGCGCAGGCGCTTACGTGGACCGGTTCTACGATCCAGGCCGCAGCTTCATCAAAGACCACCTCCCTTATTGGCTGTTCGTGGAGAACACCAAGCTGCCGAATGGCGAGTACCGTCCGATCTACAAGCGGCACTCCCCGACACAGCGCCAGCAGATGGCCGTCTGGCTCGGCCTGCATGCCGGCGGGACGGCCTGGGACTCGGTCGACCAGGTCTGGGGCGGCAGCGACACCTTCGAGCACCAGCTGGCAACGGTGGGAAGCGACGTCCCGCTGTTCCTCTGGGTCAACCGCTTCAACTACTACGTCTCCTGGCTCGCCGAGCCGCAGGAGGGCCTCACCGAAGACAAGTCCTCTTCGTTCGAGCCCACCGAGACCTTGGGCTTCGAACGGCTGGGCCGCGTCGCGCGCGCCATGGCGACCCTGCAAGGCCGGAGCGGAACCTCCCCTGGAGCCCCCAACCCGACCCTGGCCAGGACCGCCGCCGGGCTGCAGCTGACCCTCGCCGCGAGCCTGGGCGAGCTCGTGGCCCTGCGCTACCCGTTGGAGTACGCGGTGACAACGACCGCCGAACCCACGCCGATCTGGCAGGCGCTGGAGATCTCCAAGCTCACGGTGTCGGTGAATGCGGCTTCCGGCTCCCCGCTCGTAGTCCACCTGCGCAATCCTTGGGGAGAGAGCCAATCGCTGGCTGTAACGGCGCCCTGAGCGGCTGGGGCGTCCTCAGAACCCGTCCACCTTCACCTCGCCGCGGAAGGTCCAGTACACGGCGGCGGTGTAGCCGATGACGAAGGGCATGCCGATGACGGCGATGATCAGCATGGTCCCCAACGTCTTCGCGCTGGAGGCAGCGCGGTAGATGGTGAGGCTGTTCGCCCGGTCGTTGCTGGCGGTGGCCAGGTTGGGCCAGAGCGCGAGACCGAGCAGGCTCACCAGAGCGACGATGGTCACCACCGAGGACAGGAAGGCCTGGAAGGGGCACTCGCGGTAGATGGCGCGCGGGATGTTGGCCATCGCCAGCAAGTTGACCACCACGATGAGCGCCGCCCAGGGAAAGCGCTCGAAGTTGGCGGTGGCGCGCGGGACCTGCATCAAGGTCACGATGGTCCCCAGCACGTAGAGCACCAGGAAGACGTGACTTACTCCAATGCAGAGTAACCGTACATTTTCTTGAAAAATGTCGTGTTTCTCTGCATTGGAGTAAGTCACGCAAGAGAACCCCCTTGTCCCAGGGAGCGCTGACGAAGCGGCACGGCCCCTCGCGCTGCTGCTGCTCGCCGTCCCTCATCGCCAAATCGTGCGTAGACCGCCGTTGCCTTGGCGACCGACGCCTGGCCTTTGATTGCCTGCTCACCTTCTTCGATCGACGAATTCGCTTAGGGCTTTCTGTAGTAGCCAGGACGGAAGCAATTGAGCGGATGACGACGCCACACCGGGTTCTTTCCGACCCGCTCACCCTATGGGAGAAGCGGAGAACCAAGTCGAACGATGGCCTGCTCTCCGGGGCATGACGGAGGTTAAGCAGCGCCAGAAGCTGGAGCAGCGTGGTTGGGCCGCGCTCCCCAAGGATTCGACCGACGGCAGGCCGCGATGCTCGGCCTCTGGGATCTTGCGGCTCTGCCTCTTCGGCAGTCAGGAGATTCGGCTTCGTCCGGCGCTGCAGCCCGATGCA
>JACRCT010001005.1 GCA_016218885.1 Deltaproteobacteria bacterium
CAGGGCAGGGAAGGCCTCGGCCGCCTTGCGCACGTAGGGAATGGCCAGCTTGATGTTGGTGTCGTCGTGGACGGTGTCCAGGGCGTTGCCGTAGGCCCCGCAGATGGGTACCAGCCCCAGGCAGCGCTCGGGGTGGCGGCGGTGGAACTCGAGCAGGACCTGCACGCCCATCGAGTGGCCCAGCACCACCGCCTTCTCCATGCCCACCGCGCGCATGATCGCGTCCAGGTCGTCGGCGGCCCAGCCGATGCCCAGGTGCGAGGGATCATCGGGGAGCCCGGAGCGCCCGTGTCCGCGGTAGTGCCAGCGCAGCACGCGATGGCGCGGGGCCAGCTGGCGGGTCAGGTACTTCCAGGCGAACCCATCGCAGCCCAGCCCATCGCACATGACGAGGGGAGGGTCTCCCTCGCCCAGCTGGGCGTACCAGAGCTCAGCGCCGTCGGCGGTCGTCAGGGTGTCTTCGCAGTAGAAGCGCATGGAACGCGCGGATTCTAGCCTTTCGCCAGGTCCTGCGCCTCTTGCCTTGCGCCGCGAGGCTCGGGCTTAATGCGGGCCCATGACAACCGCGGTGTATGAGGGGGTTTTCGTAGCGCTGGTGCCGCAGCGCGGCGCCGAGCTGTTGGAGCTCCTGCGGGAGGCGGGGCGGGCCTTCCTGGGCGAGCGCGACGCCCGCTCCTGGACTATCGAGCTGGGGCCCTTACGCACGCCCGCTGGCGCCGTGGTCTTCCGGCTGGTCTCGACCGTGGAGCCCTTCCCCTGGCGAGACGGGAGCTACGCCGAGCTCGCCAGCCTGGTGAGCAAGCAAGGTCCAGGTCGCTGCTGGGCGCTGGCCCTGCAACAGGGCAAGGGCGATGAGGGTTGGGCCGAGGGCATCGCCTTCGATCGCGGCGAGAGAGTCGCCGGCGAAGAGTCGAAGGCCGGGCGCGCCGAGCTGCTTGCCTGGTTCGGCGAGCAGCTCGCCCTGTCCGAGAACGAGGTGCTCGCCCTGTTCGAGTCCTGCGATCAGAGCGTGGGGCTCGTCTCGGGGCAGGAACGCATCGAGGACGAGGTCGACCAGATCCTCGAGCGCGCCCGCAAGGAGTTCCAGCGCTACCGTGAGCTCAAGGAGGCTCGCGAGCGCAAAGAGGTGCAGTAGGGTCGGCCTTCTTCCAGCTCGCCCTCCTTCGCTCACCTTCAAAGGTCCTTAGCCTCGGTGCCCGCCATCCGCTCCTGCCTCGGCGAGCGCTGCACGTGGGGTCATTCAGCGCAGCTTGCCGGCTCACCGTACGGCTGGCCTTCCCCAACGCAATTTGCGACACTGTCTCGTCCTTGAGCGCGGCCGGCCGAGAGTCACGCTCGCAGTGCAGTTGCAGCTCACACCACAAGCGCACTTGCACCGCTGTTCCCGGGTGGGGAGCAAGAGCCAGGAGCCCTTCATGAGCTACCGTTTTCGCTTCCTCTTCGCGCTGGTCGCGGTTGCCGCGCTGAGCGCCTGTCCACCCGATCCCGAGGCCGGTCCCGACGCCTCCAGCTGCAGCTGCGGCAGCAAGGTGTGCGGCACCGATCCCTGCGGGAACTCCTGCGGCACCTGCGATTCGCCCAAGGAGTGCAACGTCGCCGGCCAGTGCGTGGCCCCCGACAAGTGCGCCAACGCGAACTGCAGCGCGGGCGAGACCTGCGATGCCGCCGACGGCGTGTGCAAGTGCACCACCGGCTCCTGCCCCGCCGAGCAGGTCTGCAGTGTGGGCCTGCGCTGCGTGCCCGTCGGCGACCCCTGTGCCGACAAGCAGTGCACCGCCGATCCGACTCTCCCGGTGTGCAGCTCCGGCGAATGCGTCTGTCGCGAGAGCCCGGACTCCTGCGGCGACGGCAAGGAGTGCGTCGACGGCGCTTGCCAGGCAGCCGGCCTCTGCGCCCACTCGAACTGCACGGGCACCACTCCGGTGTGCAACCCGACGAGCGGAGCCTGCCAGTGCCGGGCGACCCCCAGCGACTCCTGTGGCGCCAACAGCCACTGCGTCGACGGAGCCTGCCAGCCGGTGAGCAAGTGCGAAAACGTCACCTGCGCTCAGGGCGAGACCTGCGACCAGGCCGATGGCATCTGCAAGTGCACCACCGGCTCCTGCCCTCAGGGCGAGTCGTGCAGCAGCACCAATCTGCAGTGCTTCCCTGACGGTCATGCCTGCCTCACCCTGAGCTGCACCGGCACCACCCCCGTCTGCGACCGGACCAGCGCCGCCTGCGTGTGCCGGGGCTCGCCCAGCGACTCCTGCGGCAACGGCCAGCGCTGCGTCGCGGGTGTCTGTGGCTCGGGCGTGGTCATCGAGGAGTGCGGCACGCTGCCGCCGACCAGCAACGGCAAGGCCTGCGAGGTGACCGCCGGAGCCAGCGGCAAGATCCTCATCAAGGGCACCATCCTCCTGCCCGGCTCGGTCCTGCGCGGCGGCCAGGTGCTGGTGGGGGCCGACCAGAAGATCGAGTGCGTCGACTGCGACTGCAGCTTGGCCGCAGCTTCCGCCACCGTCGTGAGCTGCCCCGATGCGGTCGTCTCTCCCGGCCTCATCAACACCCACGACCACATCCCCTTCGCCGTCGCCGGGCCCAAGCCCACCACCGAGCGCTTCGAGCACCGCCATGACTGGCGCCACGGTCTGCGCGGCCACCACAAGATCAGCGTCCGCTCGGACAGCAGCCCGGCGACCATCGGGTGGTCCGAGCTGCGCTTCCTCGTCGGCGGCGCCACCTCGACGGTCAGCTCCGGCTCGGCCGATGGGTTCTTGCGCAACCTCGACGACGCCAACAACGAGGAGGGGCTGGGACAGCCCGCCGCCGACTTCGAGACCTTCCCCCTCGGCGACTCCGGCTTCGACGACCAGCCGACCAGCGGCTGCGGCGCCTATCCGCGCATCACGCCCGGCTCGGTGGACGCCTACCTGCCGCACATCGGCGAGGGCGTGGACGAGGTGGCCCACAACGAGATGCTGTGCACCGAGTCCACCGCCAACGGCGGCAAGGACATCATCAACGAGCACACGGGCGTGATCCACGGCGTGGCGGTCTTCTCCAACGACACCGCGCTCTTCGCCCAGGACCGCGCCAAGCTCATCTGGTCGCCGCGCTCCAACGTCAGCCTCTACGGCAACACCGCTCCGGTGACCCTCTACTCCCGCCTCGGCGCGCTGATCGCCCTGGGCACCGACTGGCTGCCCTCGGGGTCGATGAACATGCTGCGCGAGCTGCGCTGCGCCGCCGACCTGAACTCCACGTACTACAACCACTACTTCACCGACGAGGACCTGTGGAGGATGGTCACCATCAACGGGGCCATCACCACCGCCATGGATGACGCCATCGGCATCCTCAAGCCGGGTCTGTTCGCCGACATCGCGATCTTCGCCAAGAACGGGCATGTCGACTACGCCGCGGTGATCGAAGCGGAGCCCAAGGACGTCCTGCTGGTGCTGCGCGGCGGCGAGGCGCTCTACGGCGAGGCCTCCACGATGAGCGCGTTGCGCTCGGGCTGCGATGCCCTCGAGGTGTGCGGGCAGGCCAAGCAGGTGTGTGCCTCCGACGCCAATACCACCTTGAGCGCCCTGCAAACGGCCAACTCCAGCTACTACGCGCTGTTCTTCTGTGGCGAGCCGACCAGCGAGCCCAGCTGCAAGCCGATGCGCAACGACCCCGCCCACGGTGCCACCTATTCGGGCGACATCAGCGCCAGCGACCTCGACGGCGACGGCGTGCTCAACGGGGTCGACAACTGCCCCAACGTCTTCAACCCGGTCCGCCCCATGGACGGTGCCGCTCAGGCCGACTCCGACCAGGACGGGGTAGGGGACGTCTGCGACCCGTGCCCGCTCGACCCCCACACTGCCACCTGCACCGTCATCGACCCCGACGACCTGGATAGCGACGGCATCCCCAACGCCGATGATAACTGCCCGACGGTGGCCAACCTGAACCAAGCCGACGCCGATGGCGACGACAAGGGCGACGCCTGCGATCGCTGCCCCAACGCCTCGAACCCCGGCGCGACTCCCTGCCCGGGCACCATCTACCAGGTGCGCAACGGGACCTTGAGCGACGGCAGCACCGTCTCCCTGCCCAACGTCCTCGTCACCGCAGTGGGCGCCCGCGGCTTCTTCATCCAGGCCAAGCCGGGCGACCCCGGCTACAACGGCGCCGACTTCTCCGGGGTGTACGTATTCACTGGAGCGATTCCTGCTCCTGCGGTGGTCATCGGTAACCGCATCAACATCGCCACGGCCACCGTGACCACCTTCAAGAACTAGAAGCAGCTCAAGACCGTCACCTACACCCTGGCCTCCGCCAACATCGAGGATCCCCCCGCCCCGGTGCTCATCTCCGACACCGCGGCGATCGCCACCGGAGGCGCCCGCGCCGAGGCCCTGGAGGCCGTGCTCGTGAAGGTCGACGCCGTGACCGTGACCGACGCCAACCCCCCCGCGGATCCCGCGGACACCAGCACCACCACGCCTCCCTACGAGTTCACGGTGGGCACCGCAGGCACGAGCACCCCGGTGCGCGTCCACGATTTCCTCTTCCACATGCCCGCCAAGCCGCAGGCCGGCGAGATCTTCGAGTCCATCACCGGCGTCCTCCACTGGGACTACAACAACTCGAAGATCGAGCCGCGCGACGCCAACGACCTCGCCGCCGCGCCCGCCGGGCTGGTGGCCATCGAGCCCGCCAGCGGCACCTCGATCTACGTCGGCTCGACCGCCTCCCCCACCTTCCCCACGCCAGTGGCGGTGCGGCTCAGCCGGGCAGCTTCGGCGGACACGGTGGTCAACATCTCCACCAGCGCCCCCGGCGACCTCGCCGCGGTGGGCGGCCAGGTGACCGTGCCCGTCGGCCAGGTCACGGCGAACGTGCTCTTCAACGCCCCGGGCAGCGCCAACGGCGCAGTCACGGTCACCGCCAGCCTCGGCGGCGCCTCCTTCCAGTCCACGGTGGCCGTGGTGGCGGTCCAGCCCCCCACGAGCCTGAGCCTGACCCCGGAGGCAGCCACGGCCGCCCCAGGAGAGACGGTGGAGCTGACCGTCGCCATCGACAAGCCTGCCGGACCGGCCGGCTTCCCGGTCGCCCTCTCCTCGGCAAACGGCGGCTCGGTTCCGACCAGCGTGACCATCGCCGCCAACACCACCAACGCCCACTTCGTCTTCACCGCGGGTGCCGGCGAGGCCGACGTGGTGGTCACCGCCAGCAACGGGAGCCTCTCCGACACCGCGACGATGACCGTGCGGATCCCGCAGCCGACCACGCTGACCCTGGCCCCCGCTCACGGCAGCGTGCTCCCCGGCGGAGTCCTGCCCATGACCGTGAGCACCGACGTCAACGCGCCCGCCGACCTGGTCG
>JACRCT010001010.1 GCA_016218885.1 Deltaproteobacteria bacterium
GACGACCAGGGCCGGGTCGAGGAGGCGGCGGCGGCCGTGACTCGTCTCGTCGAGACGGAGAAGGCGGTGCTGATCCTCGGGGAGGTGGCGAGTACCCGCTCCATCGCCATGGCCGAGGTCGCCGAGGCCGTCAGAATCCCCATGATCACCCCGGCCTCGACCAACTCCAAGGTCACCGAGGGCAAGGCCTACGTCTTCCGCGTGTGCTTCACCGATACGTTCCAAGGCTTCGCCATGGCCCGCTTCGCGCGCGAGACCCTCAAGATCTCCAAGGTCGCGGTGCTCAAGGCCGCCGACAACGACTACTCCGCCGGCCTGGTGCAGGCCTTCACGAGCCGATTCCGCGGGATGGGCGGGAAGATCGTCAAGGACGAGACCTACGCGCCCGGCGAGCGGGACTTCAAGGCGCACCTCGCGGCGATCAAGGCCTCCCAGGCCGAGGCCATCTACATCCCCGGCTACTACGGGGAAGTGGGGCTGGCCGCGCGTCAGGCCCGAGAGCTGGGCATCGCCGTTCCGCTCCTGGGGGGAGACGGGTGGAGCTCGAAGGAGCTCTTCGGCATCGGTGGCGAGGCCGTCGAGGGCGGCTACTTCACCAATCACTACTCCACGCAGGATCCCTCGCCGCGAGTCCAGGAGTTCGTCGCGGACTACAAAGCCGCCTTCCGGACCGAGCCCGACAGTTTTGCCGCCCTGGGCTACGACGCGATGCGGGTGGCGGCCAACGCCATCTCCCGAGCCAGCGGCCTGTCCGGCGACGAACTGCGCGACGCCATCGCCGCCACCCGCGACTTCGACGGAGTCACCGGCGCCATCACCATCGACGCCCGGCACAACGCGGCCAAGCCCGCGGTGGTGCTCAAGATCGTCGGCGGCGCGACGGCCTATCAGACGACCATCGCTCCCGAGCGGGATGGGCTCCTTCCCGTGGGCTCGAAGAGGCCGTGAGCATCGGCCTGATCACTCGGACGGCGTGCGAGCGAGCAGCCCGACGCGCCCACCGGCGTCGGGCCCGGCGGGGTCGAACGGTTGGGACGAGCAGCCTTGATGCGCCGAGATCAGCTGCAGCCCGACGCTCTCCAGCAGCCGCGCGAGCTCGGTGAGGGTGTAGATGCGCAGCGAGGCGGTCTTGGCACCTGAACCTCGCGGCCCGCACCAGTGCCAGCTCGTCTCCACCCGCCCCGCCAGGGCATCAAAGCGCGGCTCCTCGACCATGAGCGTCCCGTCGGCGAAGCGCTGGGAGAAGCGCACCCCGCGCGAGTAGGAGGCGACGAAGGCGTCGCGGTGGAGAGTCTCGATCAGCACGCGCCCGCCCGGGCGCACCGCGCCGCCCACCGTCCGCAGAATGTCGCGGTCCTCGTCCTCGGTGCCATAGCCCAGCGAGGAGAGGACGTTCACCGCGGCGTCCATGTCCTCCTCTTCCAGGGGCTCGCGCAGATCGTGACGCCGGTATCGCAGCCGCCCGGGAGGCAGGTCACCCCGGCGCCTCTCGGCCTCCTCCAGCAACGCCGCGGACCAGTCCACGCCCAGGACCGAAGCCCCTCGGCGCGCGAGCAGCAGCGACAGACGCCCATACCCGCAAGGGGCGTCGAGAACCCGCGCGCCGGGCTCCAGACCCAGCAACGACCAGATGCCGCTGGCGTCCTGCTCCGTGCGCACTTGGGGCACCAGCTCGGACCAAAGGCGCAGATAGTCGGCGTCGAAGAAACCCTCCCCCCAGGGGGCCGGGGACTTGGGTGGCGCAGCGTGAGAGGCGGGCATGGAGGCTCCACGATTGGGGGCCAGAGACGGCCTCCTGGCAATGGTGGGTCCTCGAACCATAGAGCCCGAGGACCTAACGGTCTTCCCTCCTAGAGGGTCGCGCGTGTCGGGTGGCGCAGCGCGTGGCGAACGGCCAGGCCCCCGGACATGAGCGCAAAGCCACGGAAGATGATCTCGATGCCCACCAGCGTCCCCACGACCCAGAAGGCGGAGAGCGGGAACTGGCTGACGATGATGATGCCCAGCACGATGGCTACGACCCCGTAGACGAGATCCCAGCCCCACTGCGGATATCGATCGGCGATGGCGGTGATTCCCCGGAAGAGGCCATTGGCGAAGAAGTACCCGGCGAGCAGCAGCGAAGCGGCCTCCAGCCCAGCCAGGGGCCGGGAGGTCAGCAACAGGCCCACCACCACCGAGAGCACGCCCCCGAGCACGTGCAGCAACGGCGTCCCCCTGCGATAGGTCCTCACGCCGTGGCCTATCTCGAACAGGCCGGTTGCGACCAGGAAGATGCCGAAGAGCACGATCGACGCCACGCTCGTCCACGCGGCCGCGCCCAGGGCGAGAAACCCGATCAGGGTCATGACTAGCCCGAGCACGAAGGGCGCGCCCCACGCGGCGCTCTCGAATCGTTCGGTTGTCCGCTCGTCCGCCATGGGTGACCTCCTGACTGGTCTCCTGTCGAGAAGCTAGTCCCGGTTCGGGGCGGCGCCAGGGCTCGAGCAGCGGGCATCGCCGCCCTCCTCGAGCAGAGAAGGGTGGGCAGATCGGCCGCCCGGCGAGTCCTCTAGTCGAGCATCCTGCCGTGCCCTCGCTTCGGCGCGCGACGGGTCCTCGGCGGCTTCTCCGGTTGTGCTTGAATCGTTGTCCACCCAATGGACTGGACGGAGGCCGCCATGGAGATCTACGTGAGCACCGATATCGAGGCCGACGGCCCGATTCCCGGACCCAACTCGATGCTCAGCTTCGGCTCGGCGGCCTACCGTGCCGACAAGACGTTGATCTCCACGTTCGAAGCGAACCTCGAGCTGCTTCCCGGCGCAGCGGGAGAGCCCAGGACGATGGAGTGGTGGAAGACGCAGCCCGAGGCCTGGGCTGCCTGCCGCCGCGAGCTGCAGAAGCCCGAGGACGCGATGCGGCGCTACCTGACCTGGCTCAAGGCGTTGCCCGGCAAGCCCGTCTTCGTTGCGTATCCGGCGGCGTACGATTTTCTCTTCGTCTACTGGTACCTGATGCGCTTCGTCGGCGAGAGCCCGTTCTCGCACTCCGCGCTCGACATCAAGACCTTCGCCATGGCGATGCTCGGCTGTGACTACCGCGATGCGAGCAAGCGCGCGATGCCCGCCCACTGGTTCGACGAGCTGCCCCACACCCACCAGGCCCTCGACGACGCGATCGAGCAAGGCGCGCTCTTCTGCAACATGCTCCGGGAGCACCGCGCCACAGCGGCTCGCCAGCGCCCGTGAGCCGAGGCTACCTCCTCTCGCCGCCCTGCGACTCCTGCACGAAGCGCACGCGCAGGTCGTAGAGGAGCGTCGAGAGCAGCCGGCCTTCCTCGGGCGTCAGGTTGTTGCGGGTCTTCTCCTCGAGGAGCACCAGGATGTCGATGGTCTGCTTGGCGAGCGGGAGGTTCTTCTCCGGCTTGCCGCTCTCGGGGGAGGGGGCCTGGCCGAGGTGGATCATGGCCGAGGAGGCGAGCGAGAGGCAGAAGGTGGTGAAGTCCATCGGCGGCAGCGGCTTCTGCGGCTTCTCCTCGTGCATCTCCCAGCCCGGACCTTTGACCGGCGCCTCCTGGGCAGGCGGTTCTCCGGCAGGCGGCGGCCCCTCTCCGGTCGTGACGCGGCGATCGACCACCTTGAAGCCCTTGTCCTGCGGATCGTTGGCCATGACGGCAGCTCCCCTCGGATTGCACTCCTAAAGCGAGAATTCGATCTGGTTGAGCGCGTAGCCGCGCTGCACGAGAAGCACCAGCCGGCCGCTCGGATGAGCGCGCTGTACGGCCAGCCGGAACTGCTCGAGGCCCTCCACCTCGACGCTGTTCACGGCGCGCACCAGGTCACCTCGGGCCAGGCCCACCCGCGCCGCGGGCGAGGCGCGGCGCACCGATTTGACCTCCAGCACCGTGACCGGCTCCGGGCTCGAGCGCACCTGGACACGAGCCTCCCCCAGCTCCAGCCCGATGCGCCGACGCACCAGGCTCTCGGCGAGCTTGAGCGGGAATTCCTCGGGCGTGACGGCCACGGCCCCCTTGCCCCCGTCAGGGCGCAGGAGCTCGAGCTGCACTGGCTGGCCCAAGGCCGTCCCATGCATGCGGTAGTGGAACTCGTCGGCGTCCTGCAGCGGCGCGCCGTTGACGGCCGTGATGATCTGGCCCGCGACGATGCCGGCGGCGGCCGCCGGCCCGGCAGGCTCGACATCCGAGACCACCACCCGCGTCTTCTCCCCCTCGGCGAGGTCCTCGACCGACAGTCCGATCCACGCCTCGCGCACCTCGCCGAACTTGATGAGCGAGCCGGCGATGGCCCGCACCCGTTCGGCGGGGATGGCGAAGCCGATGCCCTGGGCGTCGCCGCCGTAGATGGCGGAGTTGATGCCGATGATCTCCGCGTCGACGTTCAGGAGCGGGCCGCCGGAGTTGCCGGGGTTGATGGCCGCGTCCGTCTGGATGAAGTCGAAGAAGGTGACGCTCTCGGTCTTGATCTGCCGGTGCAGGGCGGAGATCACCCCGGAGGTCACGGTGTGGGACAGGCCGTAGGGGTTGCCGATGGCGATGGAGGTCTCGCCGATCATCGCCTCGCCCCCAGCCAGGGCCAGCGCGGGCAGCGGGGTGTCGCTCTTGACCAGCAGCACCGCCAGGTCGCTTCGGGGGTCGGTCCCCACCACCTTCGCCAGCAGGTCGCGTCCGTCGGCGAAGCTGACCTTGATACGCGAGCCGCGAGCTATGACGTGGTAGTTGGTCACCACGTAGCCACGGGGATCGATCACCACGCCCGAGCCGAGCGAGTTGGGAACCAGCCGGCGCTCCTGGGGCGCGCCGAAGAACTGATGGAAGAAGCGGTCCAGGTCGGTCGCCGCACGGCGCTGGACCAGCGTCTCGGTGGAGATGTTCACCACCGCGGCCTTCGCCTTCTCGGTGGCGACGACGACGGGGCTACGCCGCTCTGCGGGGCCCGCCGACGCGGACGGGACGCACAAGAGCAGGCTCAGGGCGCAAGCCGCGCCCCCTGAAGCGGTGCGAGAGGCCACGAGCAAGACCAGCCTCCTTGCGGCGGCGGGCTGACCTTTGAGGTCCTACCCGGACAGCGCGGCGCCGGAAAGCAGCGACTACTCTTCCTCGGGGTGGTTTCCCGTGGCGCCGACGTGCATCGGCTCGATGGTCGCCTCGACCTGGGCCGCCTTGTCCGCCAGATCGGGCAGGGACTTGAGGTGGCGCTCGAACTCCTTCTCGGCGAGCAGGCCCTTCTTGATGAAGCGGGAGGCCACCCGCTTGTCGA
>JACRCT010001011.1 GCA_016218885.1 Deltaproteobacteria bacterium
CTCTTCGGCCTGCTGGCGGTGGAGCTGGCCATGGAGAGGCTGGGGCTCGGCCTGCGCATGGGCGGCGCGGTCCTCTTCTTCCTGATCGCAGTGTTCTTCGTGTGGCGCTCCTTCTACGGCATGCGC
The DNA here is from genome assembly GCA_016218885.1 of Deltaproteobacteria bacterium. GTDB lineage: Bacteria > Myxococcota > Myxococcia > Myxococcales > UBA5297 > JACRCT01. The sequence goes on from JACRCT010001011.1 coordinate 127, forward strand.
ATCGGCAGCGTCGTCGCCGTCGAGGTCCCTCGGCAGGCCAAGCAGGACGCTGCCTGAAGGCGGTAGCGGCCTGAGAGGCCGTTCTTCCTTCGACCCGAAGACGAGATGAAACGCGAAGGGGCGGATCCAAGGAGGATCCGCCCCTTCCTATTGGGAAGTCCTGAGGGTGCCGGGGAGAAGGGAGCCGGCGACTGAAGTCGCGCCTGAGGTTGCCAAGCCCGCCTTCGCGGGCTGCCTCAGGGGGTGACGCAAGTCTCTATCGAGGTCTGCATCTCGCGGCAGAACTTCTTGCAGTTCTCCTCGCTCGGGTAGTCGGCGTAGGCATCCTGGTATCCCCGCCCCTGGCACCAGGCGTTCCAGGCGGAGGTGCTGCCCAGGGCCGCCCAGTCGTCCTCGCTGCCCCCGAACGCCAGGCAGGCGTCGTCGCGGTGCAGGGTCGGGCTCCAGACGATCGTGAAGCACATGATCCACACCGAGTCCGAGGTCTCCTCGTCGATGTCCTCCCACTCGTCTCCGCGGGTCACGGTCGCCGGCAAAGCCTCGGCGATGGGCACCCGGTCGCGCTTCACCACCTGACGCGGACCGCTCGCCGGCACCTCCACCTGGTCCACCCGCACCCGCGCGCTGCCGCCGCCGGAGATGACCACGCTCAGCGTTCCCACCGGCGCCTTGACCTGCCCCGTCTCGTCGGTCTTCTCGATGCCCACCACGCAGGAGGGCGACTTCACGTCCGTCTCGCATGCCTTGGTGTTGGTGATGGCGATCAGGCCCTTCTCGTACGCCTTCTTGGCCACCGTCTTGAGCAGCATGCCTCCCAAGGTCACGGGCTTGATGGGCGCGGTGACCAGCGTGGTGGAGACGCTGGTGCCCATCTCCTGGATGGCCTGGTTGCGGGCCTCGTTCATCTTCTGCTTGGCCGCCACCAGCCGCTCCTGGCCGCCGTCGACGTCGTTCATGATGTCGTCCGCGGCTTGGTCGCGCTCCGCCCTGGCCTTGCTCACCGAGTCGCTCAGCTCCCGGTACTTCGCCCCGATGCTGAAGAACTTCCTGACCGAGGCGAAGAATCCCTTGGACTCCTCCAGGCGCTGCTTCAGCGAGCCGATACCTCCGCCACCCCCACCGCCGTCGGAGAGGTTGGCCTGGATGGTGCGCTCCGCAGCCTCCAGGTCCTTCACCGCCGATTCCAGGGAGGCCACCGTGACCGGAAACTTGTCCACCAGAGGGTCGATCCTCGCCTTGTCGTCGGCGTCGATTGCAGCGCTGAAGGAGACGGTGTCGTTGTAGAGCGTCACCACCGCGTCGGCGGTCTTCTGGGACGAGGTCTCGAACGAGCGCAGAGCCTGCCGGAGAGTCTCGGGGTCGGGTTCGGTTCCGCCACAGCTCAGGAAGGCGAAGGTGAGCGCGGCGCCAGCGACGGGGGCAAGGCAACGGGGCATACGGTCTCCTTGGTGAGGGAGGGGATTATCCGATGTTCGGCGTGAACTCTCATCCACCTCGAGCCAGGGCGAGCTCGATGGCTTGCGCCATGGCCGTGGCGATGCCCAGCGAGGCCAGCTCACGCCGCCCCACCAGCCGCTGCTCGAGGTAGCCGGGGAGGATCCCCTCGGGAGGCGGTGGCCGGCAGCGGAACAGGCGCAGCGACAGGTCGCGATGGGTGAGGGTGCGTCGCACGCGCGCGAACGGGCGGGCCTCCAGCGCTTCGAGGCCCATCGTGCGCAAGGCGCCCACGGGCGTCGTGCCGCGCTGGAGGGGGGCACACGGCAGCTCCCATAGCCCACCGAAGAGCCCTTTCTCGGGTCTGCGCGCGAGCAGCAGCTTCTTGCCCACCACGACGACGGCGCACGCCAGCTCCAGCCGCGTGCGCGTCGGGCGCGTCCGCGGCGGCGGGATCTGCTCTTCCTGCCCGCGCCTGCGCGCCTCGCAGCGCTCCTCCCAGGGACAGGCCTCGCAGCGCGGGTTGGCCGGGGTGCACACCAGCGCCCCCAGCTCCATCAGGGCCTCGTTGAACTCCCCGGCCCGGGCGGGCTCGAGCAAGGCCTCGGCTTCCGCCCACAGGCGCTCCTCGCGGCCGGGCGCTCCGGGGGCATCGGCCAGCGCCCACAGCCGCGCCAGGACCCGCGCCACGTTCCCGTCCACCAGCGCCACCGGCTCTCCGAATGCCAGCGACGCGACCGCCGCCGCGGTGTAGCGCCCGAACCCCGGCAGCTCCCGCAGGCCGACGGCCGTGCTGGGCATTCCGCGCTCGGCGATGGTCTGCGCCGCCCGATGCAGGTTGCGCGCGCGCGAGTAGTAGCCCAGCCCTTTCCACTGCGCGAGGACCTCCGGCAGCGGCGCGCGCGCCAAGGCCTCCACCGAGGGGAAGCACTGAAGGAAGCGCTCGAAGTAGGGGATGACGGTCGCGACCTGCGTCTGCTGCAGCATCACCTCTGCCAGCCAGACCCGGTACGGTGTGCGGTCCCGACGCCACGGCAGCTCGCGGCGATGGGTCTCGAACCAGCCCAGCAGCGCCCGACGTAGCGCGGGCTTGGGGTCCGCGGGAACCCGGTCACCCCGAGCGTAGCTCCCGCCGCGCAGCGGTGGGAGCGGTGTCGTGGGGCCCCCTCGACTCCGGGGCTCGCGCTCCTCGCCCCTTCGCTCGGGGCGACCGGAATTTCTCGATACATGCTCAGGATGGCATCCACTCCCTGTCGCCCTGGGCTTGGCCCTGGCTCGGGGACGGACGCTAGAAGCTCGTGTCACAGCAGCCGTTGCCCTGGGTGCAGACGTTGGCCTCGGTCTTGGGGACGGTGCACTTGGTCCGGTTGCCGTTCTGCGTGCAGGTGCAGTCCCACTCCGAGGCCGAGTTCGTCCGCGAGCAGTCCGCCAGGTTGGTGCGGTTCAGGCACGTGCAGTGCGCGGAGCAGGTCGTCGGCTCGAACGTCGTCGCGCAGTCGAGCTGGACGCTGGCGACCCGCTTCACCATCCGGTCCAGGCCGGTGCAGGCATCCGCCCGGAACTCGCCCTCGATGGGCGTGCCGCTCGCCATCTGCACCGAGTAGCGGCCGGAAACCCGCGCTCCAGGCTCGAGCTTCTCGAAGGTCACCAGGCCCGACGTGGCGCGGTCGGTGAACTGGGTCGCTCCGCCCTGCTGCACCCGGAACTCCACCTTCGCTTGCCGCGTGAGGTCCTTGCCCTCCACGAAGTAGTCGCCCGTACTCTGGCCGGTCACGGTGATCTTCAGGAAGGTGCCCTCACCCGGCGTCCAGTTCTGGGTCGCCTCGCTGCACGGGTCCGCGTCCTCGTACTGGTCGCACTGCTCCTGCTGGTCGGAGATCATCACGCTCGTCACCTGCGCCGACTGCAGGGTCCCACTCCAGAAGGCCCCGCCCCGCGGATTGAGGGTGTGATCCTTGATCGTCAACGGGCTGCTGCTCTCGCTGCAGGCCGTGACACACAGCATCAGCGCAAGGGCGGTTGGGCGCGTCCTCGGGAAGGGCGATCTCATCGATTGGTGGTGGCGCATGACCCGGCTGTCGATTATCCCTGCCTTCCTTGAGTTGTCCACCGAGCAGTCCGCCGGACCGGCCCTTCCTCTTCCGGTCGTGGCCCAGATCCCGGTCAGCGCTCCCTTCCGGGGACGCCGGTCGCCCACTCCCTGGATTCAATCCGTTCAGGGCGCGATCACTCCCTCACGGTCGTGGCTCGGACGCCGGTCGCCGCTCCCTTCCGGGGACGCCGGCTCCCTCTCCCTGGAATGCTAGTCCGCCCGGGCGGACTGGCCCTCGTCCGCTCCCCTATCTCTCGAACAGCTCCTCGGCAGGCCGGACCTCGAGCTGCCTGTCTTTCAGTCCGATCGGCCTCCCGACGAACTTCTGGTCCTCCGCCAACACCTCGGGATCCGGCTTCTCTGCCACGTACTTGATCGTCGAGCCGGTGTTGGCCTCCATCGCCTTCTTCAACGCCTCCGCGTCCTGCGTCACCACCGCCATTCGCAGCGCCCCCGGGTCGATCCACCGGCGGATCGCCGCGTTCACCTGCTCCACCGTCATCGCCCCCAGGCTCTTGCGGAAGCCTTCCAGGAAGCCCGGCGTGCCGTTGAGCACATCGTCCATCGCGTAGCCCAGCCTGCGCATCGGCGTCTGCTGCCACAGCAGCGTGTAGCCCTCCAGGAACCCTCGCGTGGAGTCCAGCTCCTGCTGCGTCATCCCCTCCGCCCGGTACCGGTCGATCTGATGCAGCGCCGCCCGGATCGCGAATAGCTCGTTCTCCGTCGCCACCGGCCGCAGCCACACCGAGAAGCTCTGCTGCCGGCGCGGTACGTTCAGCCGCGCGTACGTCGTCCCGCCCTCCTGCGCGAAGCTCTCCACATACGCGTAGTCGCCGTAGTTCAGCCCCCGCTTGACCCGCAGCTCCTTCATCAGCCGCCCGTTGAACTGCCGGTGCTCCCCCAACGCGCTCACCGCCAGCATCATCGGATAGAAGTCCGGCTCCCCTCGCTTGAGCGCCCACGGGTAGCCCATGGAGATCGCCGTCGACTGCGCCCCTTTCTGCACCAACATCGCGCTGCGCTCCGCGGCCGGCGCCGGCAATGCCACCAGCTCCGCTCCCGTCGCCGGCAGCGCCTTGAGCCCTGAGGTCAGCGCGGCCACCACCGCCTCGTCCACCGCTCCCCCGATGCCCACCAGCATCCGGTCCTGCGAGAAGACTCGCGCCGCCTGCGCCTTGCTGTCCTCCAGGGTCAGCGACTTGAGCCCCTGCACCGTGCCCCCGGTGTAGTGCGCATAGGGGTGCCCCTTGGGCCACATCACCAGGTCGAGCGCCGCCTTGCCCAGCGCCTCGTCGGCGCTGGTGCGCAGCCCTTTCTCGATGCTCTGCACGGCGTCTTCGCGCAGCCGCTCCAGCTCCTTGGGGTCCCAGCGCGGCCGCGTCAACGCCGCCACCAGAAGCCCTATGTAGCGCTCGGCGTGATCGCGGTGCACGGTGCCGGAGAAGACGGTGATCTCCTTGTCCGTCGCCACCGAGATGTCCGCCGCCATGGGGAAGAGCGCCTCGATGAGCTCGCCGCTGCTCAGCTCCTGCGTGCCTCCCTCGGCCAGCAGATCCGCGGTGAGCGCGGTCAGGCCTTCCTTGCCTTTGGGGTCGTCGACCGAGCCGGCCTGGAAGGCCACGCGGATCACCACCAGCGGCAGCCCGGGCGAGGGCACGGTGACCAGCTTGCCTCCAAGCTTGGCGGGGGCAGGCGAGGGCGCGGGCATCGGGACCTCGGTGGCGGGCCCTCCGGCGACCACCGGCTGCTCGGCGACGGGTTTGGCTCCGGCGCAGCCGAGGTGGGTCGCGGCGGCGAGAAGCGTCGCAGTGGCGAGGAGGCGCTTCATCGTGCACCGCCCTTCTTGGCGTCGCCGGTGGAGGGCGCCGGCTGTGGCGTGTACTCGGGGATCCCAGGAGGCGGCTTGGCGCCGGCCCCGACCAGGGTCACGGCGGTGGAGTTGGTGTCGATCAGCCTCGTCTTGGCGAACTCCACCAGGTCCTTGGGCTGGAGCGCGTCCATGTGGTTGAAGAGCGCGTCGAGCGCCCGGGGATCGCCGGTCGGGGAGATGGAGAAGACCAGCGCCAGGCCGACCGACTCGATCTCGTCGAAGGAGTTGAGCAGCCCGTACTTCTGGTTGCTCTTGATGTCCTCGAGGCGCTTGGCGTCCACCTTGCCGGCCCGCAGCTCGGCGAGCGTGGCGTCGATGGCCTTCTGCACCTCGCCGAAGCTCTCCTCGCTCTTGAGGGTGGCGAAGACGCCGAAGAGGTTGGGGTCGCGGTGGTCCCAGTAGGTCCCGGAGAGGCTGGTCACGAGCTGTCGCTCGAGGACGAGGTCGTTGTAGAGCGGGCTGGTGGGGCCGAACAGGTAGGGGCCGAGCACGTTCTGCAATGCCGCCCAGGGGGTGCTCACGCGGGTCTCGGGGGTGTGCCAGGCCAGCACCAGCCGCGGCTGCGTGGGGTTGGCCCAGGAGACGTTGACCGCCTTCTTGCGCGTCTGGGGAGGCTCGGAGGGGATGGCGATCGTCGCCGACCTTCCCGACCAGCTGCCATAGGCCTTCTCGATGAGCTGCAGCGTGGAGGCGGCGTCGAAGTCGCCGACCACGATCAGGGTGGTGTTGTCGGGGCGGTACCAGCGCTTGAAGAACTCCAGGCTGTAGGCGTAGCGGCTGGGCATGGCCTCGACGTCGGCCTTGAAGCCCATCGTGGTGTGCTTGTAGGGGTGCACCGAGAAGGCGGTGTCGAGCAGCGCCTCCTCCATCTTCTCGGTGGGGTTGGAGTAGTTCTTGTTGTACTCGCCCAGCACCGCCTTGGCCTCGGTGCGGAAGTCGTCCTCGGGGTACTTGAGGTTCTGGAAGCGGTCCGCCTCGAGCTCGATGATCAGCGGCAGCGCGCGGGTGGGCCCGAAGGCGTGGAAGGCGGTGCAGTCGTCGGTGGTGAAGGCGTTGTTGGAGACCCCGGCCTGGGAGAGCAGCTCGTCGTACTGCTCCTTGGGGTGCTTCTCCGTGCCGCGGAACATCATGTGCTCGAAGAAGTGGGCGAAGCCGGTGTGCCCGGGCTCGACCTCGTTGCGTGAGCCGGTCCGCACCAGGCTGTAGTAGCCGACCAGCCCCGGCGAATCGAACTTCACCAGCAGCACGCGCAGGCCATTGGGGAGCAGGTGCTCCTCGATGGGGAAGGGGAAGATGCGCTTGGGCGGCTGCGCGGCGGTGGGCGAGGGCACGGTCGCGGTCGCCGCGGGAGCGGCCGGGCGGGGTGCGGCGGGCTTGCCCTTGGTAGGGGGCGCGGCCGCGAGCGCCATGAAGGCGAGGCCGAAGACGAAGGTGGACATCGGTTCCTCCTGGAGAGCTGCTCGGGCCCGGATCAGACGGCCGGGCGGCGAGAGAGAGTCCGGCAGGGCTGGACGGGGTTCAAGGGTAAAGACGCGGCAGGGTGGGGCCAGGTTCCGAATTCCGAATTCGCATGGAAGCACGCGATCTGTCGGTCCTTTCCAAATCCTGAGAAGGATTCTCGGGCCGCGCCATGAATCCAACCGCCGTCTTCCCCGCCGCCATCACCCGGGGCTAAAGCCCCGGGCTATTTGCGCGAAGGCGGCTGAAGCCGGCTGGCCCCCGGGGTTGTTGCCCAGGTGGCCTACCTGGCGGTCAACGAAAGGCACCTGGCGGCTCTGACCTGTTCTCGGCTGCCGAAGAACGCACCCGGCCCGACTGCAACTCCTTGTCCAGGGTTCTCCTCTTGGTTGGGTATCGGGGGCCAGCCGGCTTTAGCCGCCTTGGAGCAGATAGCCGGGGGTTTCAACCCCCGGTGGCCGGCGGTCATCCGAGGTGCCTGCAAAGGGTCGGCCGGCAGTGCGCGCCGACTACCTGCGCGTCCCAACCATCAGGTCACTGGGCCCTCCCATCGAGACGTGCCGAACCTCGCCGAACCCCGCCTCCGCGAGCCACGAGGTGTACTCCTCCTTGGAGTACGACCCACCGCGCTCGGTCCCGACGAGCATGTTGATGGCGAAGATGGCTCCGGCCTTGGGCAGGGTCTTGTCGGCGCTCATCACGTTGTCCTGGATGACCACCCGCCCGCCGGGCCCCAGCGCCGCGAACACGCGCTTGAGCAGGTCGCGGTTCTCCTCGGGCCCGAGCATGTGGCAGATCGCCGAGAGCAGCGCGAGGTCGTAGCCGGTCCCGAAGGCATCCTTGCGCAGGTCTCCCACCACGGTGTGCACCCGCTCGGTCAGGCCGGCCTCGGCCACGTGCCTGGCGGCGATGGGGACCACGGTGGAGAGGTCGAAGACGTCGCAGCTCAAGGAGGGATGGGCCTGGGCGAAGGCGATGGAGTAGGCGCCGGATCCGCCGCCGATGTCGATGAGCCGGCGCGCGCCCTGGGCGACGCCCACCGCCTGGACCACGACCGGCGCGCGGGTAGCGGCGTTCTTGTGCATCGCCGCGATGAAGGGCGTGGTCCAGTCGTCGCCGCGCTGGTCCATATCTCCGCGCGGCGGCGGGTGCCCCTCGCGCACGGCCTGCGTGAGGTTGGACCAGGTCTTCCACAGCGAGAGGTTGTGCTTGAGCCCCACGCTGGCGTCGTCCCTGGCGCCGGCCACCAGGAAGCGGGCCGCCAGCGGGCCGTTGGCGAAGGCCCCGTCCTTCTTCACCAGCAGGCCCAGCGCCACCAGCGCGTTGAGCAGGGCCTCGGTGGCGCGCGGGTCGGTCGCGAGCGCGGCGGCGACGGCCGGGGCTCCGAGGGGAGAGCCGGCGCGGGCGAGGGCGGTGAAGAGGTCCAGCTCCAGGGCGGTGAGCACGATGCGGCTGGCCATGTAGCCGCGGACGGTCTCCGCCAGCTCCTCGGGGATGGCCCCCGCGGCGTCGCGGGCCTTGAGGGCCGCCATCGCCCGGGAGCGGGTCTCGGTGATCTCCTGCTTGAGGGCGCGCTCGTCCTGGCGCACGAGCCGCGCGAGGGGCCGGCCATTCTGGAAGTGCTCGGTGACGAGCTCGGGGACGTCGGCCGCGGTGAGGCCGGAGTACCAGGTGCCCTCGGGGTAGACCACGAGGTTGGGCCCGTGCTCACACAGGCCGAGGGATCCGCAGGTCGTCACCATCACCGAGTCGGAAAGCTGGCGCGCGGCGACCTCGCGGCGCAGGGCGTCGATCACGGCCTGGGAGCCGTGGCCTGGGCAGCTGGGCTGGCCCTCGGGCTTTCGCTGGTCGCAGACGAAGACGTGGTAGCGGAAGGGGTGCATGGGTGTGGCCTCGGCGGCGCGGAGTTGGACCGCGCAGAGGATAACGCCTGGGAGGGCGCTCTCGCCGCTAGGGCGAGGGGCTTGGGTCGGTTGAGGGCGGCCGCTGGGACTTGCCTTCCTCTCGCGTGGGCAGGGGGACGTGCTCCGCCGTGGTTGACAGCTGACACGAGGCCCGCTACAACCTCCCGCCGTTGCACGTCGTTTTCCCTGGTAGCTCAGTTGGCAGAGCAGCTGACTGTTAATCAGCGGGTCCGTGGTTCAAGTCCACGCCAGGGAGCTTAAGTAGGCGGTAGGTACGACAGACTGCCCTGAAGGTTCACGAGGCCCCACCCGAGAGATCGGATGGGGCCTCGGTCGTTCTGGGCCAGGGAATGCGAGGTTGGGGCTGTGCGGCGCCATGGGCGGCCCGTCCTCCGATGTCCCAAGTCTCGATTGGCGGAACAACCAAGACGCCCCGGTCTCGATTGTTGGGCCAAACGAGGCACTCTCCGAACGGAGAGCGGGCGGAGAACTCTCCGGGCTGGTTAACGACGACTGGATGCTCCGGGCCGGGCTGACGCGATGCGTGCCCAAGCCCACTGACATGAACCGCAGCATCATCTCGTTGCCGCTCCAGATGACCGGCCGCGTACCTCGGCGCTCGGTCCTTCGACCGCGACATGGGTCGCGATCACTTGTTCGGGTTGTAGGATGGCATCTTCGCAGCGGGCGTCGTCGAGGCCGACACAGGCGACGCCCTCGCGGTAGACGGGGCGCAGATGAGCGGTCGACGCCAGGACCTCGAGCGGCTTCTTGCCCAGCAAGAGAGCGAGGTGGCGCGCCTTGAGCGAGCATTCGCCGAGGCTCGTGCCAAGCGTGATTCCCTGCGTGCCGAGCTTGCCTCTTTGCCGATCGAGCCTGTCTTGGTGCGGCCCGCGGACCCCGCTGCCTCCGATGGACCGGCAATCTCGCTGGATGCCAAGGTCAAGGTGTTCCGGTCGCTGTTCAAGGGCAGAACCGACGTCTACCCGGAGCGCTGGACGAGTAAGGCAGGAAAGGTTGGCTATTCGCCGGCGTGCGCCAACAAGTTCGTCCCGGGCGTTTGCGGACTCCGAGACAAGACCGGCAAGTGCTCAACCTGCACACACTTCACGGCGATCCCGGTCGATGACGATGTGGTCTATCGCCACCTGGAAGGCAAGCACGTCATCGGGGTCTACCCTCTGCTCCAGGACGAGACGTGCTGGTTCCTCGCCGCAGACTTCGACAAGGCCGCTTGGCGCGAGGACGTGAGCGCTGTGCTGGAAACCAGCCGGCTCAAGGGCGTGCCTGCCTACGTGGAGCGGTCCAGATCCGGCAACGGCGCCCACGTCTGGATCTTCTTTTCGGCGCCGCTCTCGGCGTCTTCTGCACGCAAGTTGGGGTGCCACCTCCTGACCGAAGCGATGGTGCGCCGTCACGAGTTGGGGATGAGTTCGTACGACCGGCTCTTTCCGAGCCAAGACAGCATGCCGCGCGGTGGCTATGGGAACCTCATCGCCCTGCCTCTGCAGCGAGGCCCTCGGCAGGAGGGCAACTCGGTCTTCCTCGATGACCGCCTCAACCCCATCGAGAACCAGTGGGCGTTCCTCTCGCAGGTTCAACGGATGACGCCGGCGGAGGTCGAGCGCATCGCAATCCAAGCAACGCGCGAAGGCTCGATCATTGGGGCACGAGCTGAAGAGGAAGACGAAGAAGCGCTGACGCCTTGGCGGCGCTCGCCGACTCGGCGCCCGCGCTTGGTGAAGACCGAGCAGGCGCTTCCAGCGAAGGTGCCCGCGGTGCTCGCGCAGAGGCTGTTCATTGAGAAGGCGGGCCTGCCGTCTCCACTGCTAAGCCAGCTCAAGCGGCTTGCTGCATTCCAGAACCCAGCGTTCTACCGGCAGCAAGCTATGAGGCTATCGACCGCGCTCCACCCCAGGGTGATCGCCTGCTTCTCGGAGGAGAAGCTACATCTCGGGCTTCCGCGCGGTTGTCAGCATGAGGCCGAGCAGCTGCTTTCCGCGCTCGGAGTGAAGCTGGAAATTGATGATCAACGCACGCCGGGAGCGCCGCTCGAGTACCGCTTCCACGGCGAGCTCACGCCGGTCCAAGAGCAGGCGGTTTCAGCGCTGCTCGCTCACGACATCGGGATCTTCGTGGCGCCGCCCGGTATCGGCAAGACCGTCGTCGGCGTCTACCTCGTGGCAAGGCGTGCGCGAAGCACGCTGGTGCTCGTGGATCGAACCCACCTCATCGACCAGTGGCGTGAGCAGCTCTCGCTCTTCCTGGGTATCGACCGAAGCGAGGTCGGCCAGATCGGGGGTGGGAAGGATCAACCCAACGGCCGTCTCGACGTGGCAACTGTGCAGAGCCTCGTGCGCAGGGGCGAGGTCAAGGATCTGGTCGCCAGCTACGGCCACGTGATCGTCGACGAGTGCCATCACGGCTCCGCGGTTTCGTTCGAGCGGCTTCTGGCCGAGGCAAAGGCGAGGTATTTCACAGGATTGACCGCAACTCCCCAGAGGCGTGACGGCCATCATCCGGTCATGCTCATGCAGATCGGTCCCGTGCGCTACGCTGTGAGGCCGGGAAGCGAGGCGGCAGCTCGCCCCTTCGACCAGCGGCTCATCGTCCGCGAGACAAACTTCACGCTGCCGGCCGGGCACGAGGATCGAAGCATCCAGGAGCAGTATGCGGCCCTCGTGTCGGACAAGGCGCGGAACAGGCTCATCCTTGACGATGTACTGCGCGCCCTCGAACTGAAGCGCTCACCCATTCTCCTGACGGAGCGTCGGGATCATCTCGAGTACTTCGCGTCACAGCTCCGTGGATTCGCACGCCACATCGTCGTTCTGCAAGGCGGAATGAGCCAGAAGAAGCGACGAGAGGTCCTCGCTCAGCTCGCATCAATCCCCGCGAGCGAGGAGCGACTCCTTCTGGCCATCGGCAAGTTCATCGGCGAGGGCTTCGACGATCCGCGGCTCGACACGTTGTTCCTCGCCCTCCCGATTTCGTGGAGGGGAACCCTCGAGCAGTACTCCGGACGTCTTCATCGCCTGCGGCCAGGCAAGACCGAGGTTCAGATCTACGACTACGTCGACCGCAAGGTCGATGTGTTCACGCGGATGTTCGGGAAGCGCCTGAAGGGTTACCGCGCCATTGGATACGCTCGGGGCGAGGCTCCGTTGGGCTTCGCAGAGCCCAAGGAAGAAGCTCGCGTCGAGTACGACGAGAGGGCCCTGGCCGCCGCGGAGAAGGCGGCGGACTACTCGGAGTCGGCGGTATCGGGGCCTAATGCCGACTGACTCGGCGCTTGCTCGCTGGGGAGACCAGCCGAAGATCGGTGTTCGCTCACGGCGAATGACCGGTGCTGTACGTGCTGCCGCGAAGTGGCTTCATTCAACGCGCCTTTTCCTTCGCGCCACGAAGCTCCCTCGCGTACTCCTCGATCGCCGCCCGGTTGAGCGCCACGGTGAACCGGTTGCGCCGTCCGTCCCAGCGCACCTCCCGGATCAGCTGCTGGAGGATTCGCCTCACAACCTGCGGGAATAGGACCGGCCAAATCGGCTCCAGCGCCGGAAAGACGAACGCGGCATCGGCACTGGAAGCGCACGGGGTCGCGGAGTGGAGCCAGCCCAGCACTCGTTGCTCGAGCGCCTGTGCGGAAACCTGGGTCCCGCGGCATGTCGGTGTTCCGCGGCAACGGTAGTAGCGAGGGGGAGGCGCGTTGCGTCGGCGCTCTGGACCGCTCGCCGTCGACATCAAGCGCTCGCAGTGGATGCAACGAACCAGACCGCGCAGCAGGAAGGGATCGCCCTTCGGCTCGGTGACGCGTCGCCCAGGCGCTCGTGAGCGACGCGCGAGTACAGCCTCATTGGCGCGGTCGAACAGCTCGCGCAGCACTACTGGGGCATGCGCGGCACGGGCTCCGCCGATCTCGCCGGCGTAGACCGGGTTGCGGATGAGTCGGAGAACGGCCTTTGCGCTCCAGGTCCCACCGCCGACGGCCCCCGACTTTTTCGTGGGAAGACCGAGTTCGTTCAGCCAGGTCGCAACTTGGGAGGGCCGTGCGCCGCCGGCCACCCGCTCAAAGATTTGACGAACCACCTCGGCATCGACGGTCACAGGCTTGAGCTGTCGCGTGACAGGATCGGATCGGAAGCCGAAGGGAACCAGGCCGGCCGACCGCAGGCCGCGCTTGCGGCGCAGCGCGCGCGATTCGCGGAGCCTTTCGCCGATGATTTCGCGCTCGAACTCGGCGAAGGAGGCGAGGACGTTCAGCATCAGATCGCTGGTCGCCGCCTCGAGGCCCCCGATGTCTCCGGCAACCAGGGTGAGTTGCACGCCGTGATGCCGCAGCTTCGAGAGGAGCTTGCCCCAGTCGATGACACTCCGAGTGAGCCGGTCGAGCCGGTAGACCACGAGGCGATCGACCTCGCCGACCTCGATGCGCTTCAGCAGCTGCTCAAGGGCAGGCCGATCAACCGTGGCGCCGCCGTAGCCACGGTCGTCGAACCGCTCCGGCAACACGACCCAACGGTCAGCGGCACGGCTGGCGACGAAGTGCTCGCAGAGCTCGCGCTGAACCTCGCAGGAGGTGAAGTCGTCACCGCCCGCCCGAACGACGGACACCCTGGTGTAGATCGCGCACCGGACTGGTTGGGGTATTGGTGGCACCCGACGACGCTATCACTGTTCCTTGGCTGCCTCGGCTTTGCCTGCAACAGGGCGCAGGCGAAGGAACACGTGTTCGGTATGAAGCCCGGTTCCTTCGCATCGAAGCCACTCGACGTGGTGGTCGCCCAGGAGTTGGCCGCCGACCTCGAGCGAGACGGCGGTACCTCGATCCGCTGGCAGAGTACCGTCGAAGTAGAGCTGGAGCGCGGTGAGCGCCAGAAGCCGTAGGGTGACAACGCCACCGCCGTCGACAGTCGCCGTGTGGTGCTCATCGGGGAGGCTCAACAGGCTGACCGATCCGGGCTCGACGCCGGGCTCCATGCGCGTCTGGACCGTGTCGAGATACCTCCCGTTGATGGCGATGCGCGGCGCCCCTGGCATCGGTGCTCGTCTACGTGTTGCCATCGCGCTTCTTCTTTCCCTTCCTTGCTGACGGTCTCTTGGTGGCACCCTGGTCACCCGAACCTGCCTCGTCCGCCTCAAGACGCCGTCGCAGCTCGACGGCTTCGCGGCTGCGGGTCACCTCGGCGCGCAGCTCATCTTCGGTCGGCAGGTAGTGCTGGTAGGTGGCGGCGAGGACCTGCTTGTTGTTCTCCGGCAGGGTGATCTTCGCCATCGCCTCGTTCTTCTCGGAGCAGAGGATGATCCCGACCGTCGGCTGCTCGTGCTCGGCTCGCTGGAACCGGTCGAACCAGTTCACGTACATCATCATCTGGCCGAGATCCTGGTGGGTCAGCTTTCCGAGCTTCAGGTCGATGAGCACGAAGCAGCGCAGGAGCCGGTTGTAGAAGACGAGGTCCACGTAGAAGTGGTCGCCGTCGAGGCTGAGGCGCTTCTGGCGGCCGACGAAGCAGAACCCCTTGCCAAGCTCGAGAAGAAAGTCCTCGATGCGGTCGATGATGGCCTGCTCGAGGTCGCGCTCGAGCCAGGTGTGTCGCTCGGGCAGGTCAAGGAACTCGAGCACCAGGGGATCCTTCACCACGTCTCGAGCGGCAACCACCTGCTGCCCTTCCTTCGCGAGGGCAAGGACCTGCTCCTTGTCGCGGCTCTTCGCCAGACGCTCGTACAGCAGCGAGGCGATCTGTCGTTCGAGTTCACGTGCGGACCAGCACTCGCGCAAAGCCTCGATCTCGTAGAAGGCGCGCGCATCGGGGTTCGCCACCTTGAGGAGGAACAGGTAGTGGGCCCAGCCAAGCGACGGGGGGAACAGCAGCAACTGGTCGGCTTGGATCGATTCGGCCAACACCGTTGGCCGAATCTTCACGGGGCCGCGCTCCATGCCGGATTCGGCCAGCGGCGTTGGCCGCTTCTCGGGGCCACCGAGCTTGACGGGAACGACCGAGCCTGCAGGGAAGGTCAGGAAGAACTGGCGGACCCGGCGCAGATTGCGGACGCTGTAGCCTGGGCCGAACTCGGCCGTCAGCCTTGCCGCCAGCCGCTCGATGAGTTGCTCGCCGTAGCTCGCGCGTTCCTTGCCCCTCTGCTCCACCTCCACGATCTCGCGGCCGATGAGCCAGTAGGCGTGCACCATGGCCGAGTTGACGGACCGGGCGACGTGACCGCGCGCCGCCTCGATGATCTCGGAGACGCGAGCGAAGAGGCCCTCCTCGTGGCGGCTGGCGAGCTTGGTCATGGCGGTCTCCGGTGCTCTAGGCCGTGAGCGGCAGGGGGGTCGGTTGTACGCGATGACGACCGTCTCTGCCATGCACTCGGGCGCCGGCGCGGCAGGGTACGGCAGGGCCGCCACCTGCGGCGTGTCGAACCCCCGTAGCGAATCTCGGGCCGCTCTACCAGCTCCCCACGCTGCCGCGGGAAGCCCGCGTCGCTGCCTCTGCTACCGAAGGTGGCTGCGGGTGACGACCGCTGATCCCAGGCAACTCGTCACCTTCCCCCTGAAACCCGCCCCAGCCAAGATACCATCTCGACCCCTGCTCCCACGCGAGGTGCGCCATGGAAACCCTTCACCTCAACCTCGACGAGCTCCAAGTCCTCTGGTTCGCCATGGGCGCCAAGGTC
>JACRCT010001006.1 GCA_016218885.1 Deltaproteobacteria bacterium
AGGAGGAGCTGGTGAAGCCGACCGGCCTGCCGGCGACCATCATGACCTATGGCGTGCCGGCCACTCGCTTCGCAGAGGAGCTGGGGCGCAAGATGGTGCTCAACATCGTGATGGTCGGCTTCTTCACCTCCATCACCCGGCTGATCGGCGAAGATGCGATGCGCAAGGCGGTCGCCGATTCGGTCCCTCCCAACACCATCGACCTCAACGTCCGCGCCTTCGACAAGGGCCTGGAGTTCGGCAAGAAGCTGCGCGCCGAGCGCATGTAGCCCCTCGCCCGAGGCGGCTTGGCATCAAGGAGGAGGGGCCCTCATCCGAGGGTGCCCTCCTCCGCCATTTGCGGGTCCAACTCATCCCTCGCGCTTCCCCTCCCACGACCACTCGGGCCTCGGGCAGCCTCCGCGTGCTGCCGACGACGCCCTTTGGCCGCGCTGCCTGCCCCTTGAAGGGCGAGTCTCGAGGAGCCCTCCCCCGTCAGGGCTCACCCACCCTGGCGCTGGCATTCACCCCAGAAGGGGCAACCTTTGCCCGCTTCTGGCCCTTATCGGCGCGGTCTTTCCGTCCGAAGCGAATTCTCGGCCGCGTGGGTTGAGCCCAAGACAGCCCCCTCATCTTGGGGTTGCGGAACGAAGCGGAACCCTTTCCTCCGAGCGCGCATCCAATGCTGCGATTGAGAAGCGCCCAAATGGGATGTCGGGCGCAAGTGTGGGGGCGGGACTCGCAGGGCAAGCATCATCCAAAGGGAGAGGCACGATGCGGCGCAACGCCCACTTCGAAGGGATGTCGTCCTACCTGAACGGACTTGGTCGATACCGTCCACTCACCCGCGAGGACGAGGTGCGACTGAGCGAGCGCGCACGCCGTGGGGACGAGCGCGCTCGCCAGACCCTGGCGACGTCCAATCTGGCGCTCGTCATCTCGGTCGCCAAGAAATACTGCGACCGCGGTGCGCGCATGGACGATCTGGTGCAGGAGGGCAACATCGGCCTGCTCAAGGCCATCGAGCACTACGACTCGAAGAAGGGCACCCGGTTCGCCACCTATGCGGTGTGGTGGATCCGCGCCTACATCCAGCGCTTCCTGCAGGACAATCGCAGCCAGGTCCGCGGCGGCGAGGGGCACCGCGCGAGCATGACCGACCTGTCGCTCGACGTGACCATCGACGACGAGGGCGAGGTCTCGCACCTAGATCGTCTCGTCGACGAGACTGCCAACCCGGAGCACGACTACCTGGGCACCGAGAATGATCGCGACGTCCGCGAGGCGCTGCAGCGGGTCAAGAAGCGCCTGGGCGAGCTCGGCTGGGACATCCTTCAGGAGCGCCTGACCCAGGACTCGCCCCGAACGCTCGAGGAGATCGGCAAGCGCTGGGGCGTCTCGCGCGAGCGCGTGCGCCAGGTCGAGCTCAAGACCAAGACCTTCCTCGCCCGCTATCTCGAGCCGTTGGCAGCCTGAAATACGCTGCGGCTCATGGCAGCTTGATCTTCCAGACGAGGGCGGCGCCTACCCCCTTGGGTCCGCCGGCGCTCTGCCGCAGCTGGTCGACCGGCCGGTCGCGACCACCTCCGCTCGCGGCGCTTCCCGCGATCATCGCGACCGCCCCCGCTGCGGCGAAGACGCCGACGCCGATCAGCACGTTGCGAAGGGTCGACTTCGACTTGGCATCGGACTTCGCCACGGCCATGCCCCGATCGTCGGCGCGCTTCTCCGTCGCCGACCTGCGAAACCAGGCGTTGCCCGCGCCCTCTGCCATGGTGGAGCCCATCAGCAGCAATCCCGGCTCGCCGTTCGGCGAGGGGACGCTCTGGGGATCAGCAACTCGGGCCGTGCCGGCGACCGGCCGATCAGATGCTCTGGGCGTTGAGGGCACGGTTCCTGGGACTACGCTGCTAAAGCTGAGTGCCGCGGCGGCGGCGAAGACGGTCAAGAGCATCCGGTGGTCGGCCTCCTTGGGCCTGTAGGGACTGCACTCCCTCTGCCTGGCGTAGAAGCGCCCCTGGGACGAGGCGTTGGCGACGGGCCCTCAACGCTTGTCCCACCGGAGCCTTCCCGGGCGCAAAGTTCGTGGAAGGCCGCTCGTGGAGCGACCGTTCGGGCTACCGGCTGCGGTCCTGGAGCGCCGCGGCGATCCTCGCGCGGACCTCTTCCTGGTGGTCGGCGTCCCGGTAGCTCTGGCGCGGCCAGAAGAAGCCCTTGAGGCCGTCGCCCCTGGTGCGCGGGACGACGTGGGCATGCAGGTGGGGCACGCTCTGCGAGACCTTGTTGTTCAGGGCGACGAACGAGCCCTCGCAGCCCAGCACGAGCTCCAGCACACGAGCCACGCGCCGGACCGTTCCGAAGAAGGGGGCCATCTGCTCGGTCGGGAGCTCGAGCAGCGTGGGGAAGTGCTCGCGGGGCACCACCAGGACATGTCCCGGGAACAGAGGGCGGTGATCGAGGAAGGCCACGGTCTCGCCGTCCTCGTGAACTCGGGCGGCTGGTTGCTCGCCCCTCGCGATGCTGCAGAAGAGGCAGCCTCCTGCCCCGACCATCGCCATCCCCCCTCGGCTCAGAGAGAGGCGGAGCCGCGTAGGTTCTCCACCTTCCTGAGGGCCCTCTCGATCTCATCGCTGCTCAATGTACGGATGTCCCCTAGGCTCCAGCCCAGCTCCTTGGAGAGGACGACCGCAGCCTCAATGAACGAGTCGGCAGGCGAAACAGACATCGAGGGCACGCATGCTCGAAGGACCTCGGGCGGCCCAGCGAGCTGAGGCATCTCTGCGGCGGGCACCGCGATGGCGACGGCCAGCATGTCGGCCGATGCCCCTACACAGCGCGCGCAGATGAAGGCGCCCGCGGGACCGCCGACCATCGGGCCCACCTCAGCCCTGGGCCGGCAGCAGAACGAGCACCAGGACTCGAGCGCCGTGTCCGGAAGAGACGGCCCGCGATGGGGCACCTCAAGGGGACCAAGCGCTGACGCATGGTCGTCCCCCCCTGCCCCGTGCGCTGTGCTCTCCGCCTCGTGCAGCAGAGCTTTCGCCCCGGCGTGCTCGGGCCTGAGGCGCAGCGCGTGGCGCAGCAGCGTGGCCGCGCGCGATCCCTCGTCCAGCTCCAGGTGCAGCCGGCCGGCCATGCCGAGCAGATCGGCGGCCTGCTCCAGCTCGCCGGCGATCTCCGCCGCCTGCGCCTTGCGAACCAACTCTCGGATCTCACCTCGTCCCATGGCCGGCGAAGCCTAGCACTGCCGAGGACACTCAGCTCATCTCCAGCATCAGCAGCTCGGGTGACTCGAGCCGCGGCCCCCGCTTGACCGACCCTGGATCGTGTTGAGCACATCGGACTTGAGCGCACGACCCTTCGGGCCGCTGCCTTCCATCGACGCGGTGTAGTCGCCCTCCGGGGGGGCCCGCCCGACACGGCATGACGGTTGCGATGGCCGGACCTGCTCTCAAGACCGTTCTCGTGCCGGCCTTGTGCAGGTCGCTAGCGAGGCTGGCGGCAGCTGCCACGCCCAGTCATGCCTGCTGTACTCTGGCTGCCCCCACTCGACTTGAATGGATGGAGAGCCCATGACTGACGTGTCGACCGAGCGTGACCGAGCTTCCCTCATCGAAGGAGCAGTCGCCCCGGCGCTTGCTGGCCTCGAGCCCGCTTCCATGTGGCGCCACTTCGGAGCTCTCGCTCGTATCCCCCGCGAATCCGGCAACGAGGAGGGCGTGCGCGAATACGTCAAGGCATTCGCCGCCCAGCGGGGCATCGTGTGCGAAGTGAACGAGGTCGGCGACGTGCTCCTGCGCGTCAATCCGAATGCCGCGGGATCGGTCGTGGCCCTCCAGGCTCACATGGATATGGTTTGCGTCAGCAGGGATGGCGCTCCCTTCGACTTCGCCCACGAGCCGATCCGCTTGAAACGCGAGGGCGGCATGGTCTGCGCCGAGGGAACCTCATTGGGAGCGGACAACGGCATTGGCGTGGCCTACGCGCTGGCCATGGCGGAGGAAGCCAAGGGCCCCATGGAGCTCCTGTTCACGGTGGACGAGGAGCAAGGCTTTACGGGCGTGCAGGGCGTGGCGCCGGGTTGGATGAAGGCCAAGACGCTCATCAACCTGGACTCCGAGGAGGAGGGCTCCTTCACCATCGCTTCCGCCGGGGCGCGGGACTTCCTCGTGCAGGTGCCGGGCGAGCGCGAGGCGCCCAAGGGAAACGTCAAGCCCTTTGAGCTCGTCGTGGACGGGC
>JACRCT010001007.1 GCA_016218885.1 Deltaproteobacteria bacterium
AACTCAAGGGCGTCGACGTCGAAAGTCAAGAAGGAAAACTGACAGTTATCACTGGAGTCTCGGGCAGCGGCAAGTCGTCGCTCGCCTTCGACACCCTCTTCCACGAAGCACAGCGCCGCTTCACCGACAGCCTCTCGACCTTCGTGCGCCGCTACGTCCCCAAGGCGCGCCCGGCAGAGCTCGAGGAGGCCTCTGGGCTCTCGCCGGCGGTGGCGGTTGGCCAGCACGCGGCGACCCGCAATCCGCGCTCGACCGTGGGCACGCTCACCGAGATTCACGACGACCTTCGCTTGCTCTTCTCGCGCGCCGGAGTCCCGTACTGCCCTCCGTGCACGGTCGCGCTGAACGAAGGCAAGTGCCCGAAATGCCAGGCCATTGGGCTGAAGGCGCTCACCGCGCGGATGTTCTCGTTCAACCACGTCCAGGGCGCCTGCCCGCGGTGCCTCGGGCTGGGAGTCCTCGAGAGCTGCGATCCCGAGAAGCTGGTGACCCATCCCGAACGCTCTCTCCTCGATGGTGCGCTCGAGGGAACGAAGACCGGCGAGTTCTACGCCGACAAGTACGGACAGTTCCTAGCGATTCTCGATGCGGTCGGCAGCGAGCTCGGCATCGACTTCAAGCTCCCCTGGAGTGCGCTCGACGAGCCTGCGCGACAGATCGCCATGTTCGGCGCGGGCGAGCGGCTCTTCGAGGTGACTTGGCGCTCCGGAAGCAGGAGCGTCGAGTCCGAGCACCTCTGGAAGACTGCCTGGAAGGGCTTCGTCGGCCTGGTGGACGAGGAGTACCAGCGCAAGCACGCCGACGAGCGCGGCGAGGCATTGCTGCCCCTCATGCGCGAAATTCCTTGTGAATCCTGCGCCGGCGAGCGGCTCAAGCCCGAGCTTCGGGCAGTGCGGTTCGCGGGGCAGACCCTGGGAGAGCTGAGCTGTCGGCCCCTGGTCGAGTTGCTGGAGTACTTCAAGGGTCTGGGCGGTATCGGTGTCGCCCGGACCTCAGTCGATGGACTTCCCAAGAGTAGCCGGGGGGTTCGACCCCCGGTGGGGTCGGAGCTCTCCGAGCGTGAGCTTCTCGTCACCGCCGACGCCCGCTCCGAGGTGATCGCTCGGCTGGTGTCGCTATGCGAGGTCGGCCTGGGCTACCTCACCCTCGACCGCCGCGCAGCGACGCTCTCCGGCGGCGAGTTGCAGCGCTTGCGACTCGCCACCCAGCTCGGCTCCGGCCTGAGGGGGATCACCTATGTCCTCGACGAGCCCACCGTCGGGCTGCACCCGAGTGACACGGTCCCGCTGCTGCGGGTGCTGCGGCGCCTCTGCTCCGAGGGCAACACGGTGGTGGTGGTCGAGCATGATGCTGCGGTGATGCGCGCCGCGGATCACCTCATCGACGTCGGCCCGGGCGCGGGCAAGGACGGCGGCCGCATCGTCGCCAGCGGTACCTTCCAGGAGGTCTGCGCGGTTGCCGATTCGCGTACCGGGCGCTACCTCGCCGATCCCTCGGCGCTGCTGCCGGTGCCCTCGAAACGACGCCCGCTATCCCCCGGAATCCGCATCTTCGGAGCCCGGGCCAACAACCTCCACATCGACCGGTGCGAGATCCCGCGTGGCGGGCTGGTCGCGGTGACCGGAGTGTCTGGGAGCGGGAAGTCGTCGCTCATCTTCGACGTCCTGCTCGCCTCCGCCCGGCAGGGCAGGCCGGTGGGCTGCGAGCGCATCGAGGGGCTCGATCCCGCTGTGCCACTGGTCTTCCTGGATCAATCGTCCCTGGCAGGTGGACCCTGGAGCACGCCGGCGACCTACCTCGGCTTCTACGATGCCATTCGCGATCTCTTCGCGAAGACCGACCTTGCACGGTCACGAAAGTGGGCCAAGACCCGCTTCTCGCTGTCGTCCAAGGGCGGGCGCTGCGAGGCGTGCCAGGGCTCGGGACGCAAGGAGATCCGCATGGATTTCCTGCCCGACGTCTGGCTGCCGTGCGAGGCCTGTCGAGGTGCGCGCTTCTCGGCGGAGACGCTACAGATCGCCTGGCGCGGCCGCTCCATCGCCGAGGTCCTGGAGATGCCCGTCGCCGAGGCGCTCGCGTTCTTCGCCGATCAGCGCAAGGTGGCCGGGCCGCTCTCGGTCCTCGAGGAGGCCGGTCTGGGCTACCTCGGCCTCGGACAGCCGACCTCCACGCTCTCCGGCGGCGAAGCCCAGCGGCTGCGGCTGGCCGAGGAGCTGACGCAGACGACCAGGGGTACCACGCTCTACGTCTTCGACGAGCCGACGACTGGGCTCCACCCCGAGGACGTGGCGCGCCTGCTGGGGGTGCTCGAGAGGCTCATCGACAAGGGGCATACCGCGGTGGTGATCGAGCATCACCTCGACGTGATCAAGGGCGCGGACTGGGTGCTCGATCTCGGTCCCGGGGGCGGGGAGCGCGGAGGCAGGATCGTGGCTGCCGGCACCCCGGAGGAGGTGGCGCGCATCGAGGGATCGGCCACCGGCGAGGCCTTGCGCGCTGCTTTGCAGTGAGTGGACCCATTTAGACCTCGTTCCCGTGTGGACGTATCGTAGGACCCGGGCGGGGGACTGATCCTCATCGCTCGTGATACTCAACAGGGCGCGCGCCCCGCGACGACGACCCGGTGGCGCTGCTCTCGGAGGACCTATGAAGCGCGCTGGATCCATCTTCTCTGCGGCGGTGGCATTGCTCTTCGCCGCGCCGGTCCTGGCGGCACCCGAGCTCGCCGTCGCGCCTTTTGGCGGGGCCGGTGGGGCCACGGTGCGCACCCAGGTCGTGCGAGCGGTATGTGGCGAGCTGGTGGACTGCTCCGCGCCGCTGCCCAAGGGCAAATCGAAGAAGAGCGCTCCGGTGCTGAGCGGGAAGGTCACCAAGGGCAAGAGGGCGACGACCCTGGACCTCTCGCTGGTCATGAGCGGCAGGGACAAGTGGCGCAAGAGCTATCCCTTGGTGGGCGGCAAGCTCGGGCAGGAGAACCTCGAGAAGATCGCCAGCGCCGTGCATGACGCATTGGGAGTCCAGCCGCCTGCGCCCGAACCGACCCCTCCGGTGGTTGCGGAACCCACTCCTGCCCCGGCTTGGGCGACGGAGCCGTCCACGCCTGCGGAGCCGGCCAGCGAGGCCTCGAACGAGACCCAGAGCGCGCGGACGGGAGGCTACGTGCCGGCGACGATCTACGCCTCCATCAACGTCGACATGCTCTCGCGCAGCTTCAGCCTGTCGGAGCTGACGAGCCAGAATCTGCACGACTACCAGGGCTTTCCCATCGCCACTCCGCATCTGCACATCGATGCCTATCCCCTGGCGCGGTTGATGGACGGCTGGCTCACGGGCCTGGGCTTGGAGTTCGACTTCTCCTTCACCATGGGGCTGAAGTCGGTGCTCAAGAACGAGGCCGGTGCAGAGACGGCCTACCCGAGCCAGTTGATGCACGTCGCCGCGGCGCTCAAGTTCCGCGTCCCGTTGACCTCCTCGGGCATCGCGGTGGTGCCGGCGGTGGGCTTCAACCGCACCTCCTTCTCCGTCTCCAGCGCGGAAGATGGCTCGTCACTCTCGGCGCTGCCTCAGGTCGCCTACACCGGACTGAGGGTTGGCCTGGGTGCCGAGGCCCCGCTGCTCTCCGACAAGCTGCTCCTCGGCCTGAACGTCGCCTACCTGCCGGTGTTCTCCGCGGGCGATGTGATCAGCAGCGCCTACTTCCCGGCGGGCACGGTGTGGGGCATCGCGGTGAACGCCGGGGCGAGCTACCGCGTGCTCACGCCGTTGGAGATCCGCCTCGCCTTCTCGATGGAGCGCTATGGCATGACCTTCGAGACCATCCCCGGCGACACCTACCTCGCTGCAGGAGCATCGGATCTGCTCATGGCTGTCACCCTCGGCGTCGGGTACGTGTTCTAGCAGTCGAGTTTTCGGCTGAGTCGGTTCCATCGCTGCAAGAGCTACCGAGGATTCCATGGCGCACCTGGTCGGTCTCCTGGTCGGACGCGAGAGGTCCTTCCCCGACGCGTTGATCTCGG
This sequence comes from Deltaproteobacteria bacterium, assembly GCA_016218885.1. Lineage (GTDB taxonomy): Bacteria > Myxococcota > Myxococcia > Myxococcales > UBA5297 > JACRCT01. The sequence continues at coordinate 4,017 of JACRCT010001007.1, forward strand.
AGGTCGGGAAGCGCCAGACCGATGTCTCGGCGTGCTACGCGAAGATCGACGCGCTGCGCTTCGACCGGCCGCTGCCTTACGACGTGCTGGTGGACCGCATCTCGCACGACGTCACCTGCTATCAGCCGGTGCTCAAACACGCGGTGCTCCACGGGACTCGGGTCGTCAACAACCCCTTCTGGCGCATCGCTGATGACAAGTTCTTCAACGCCGCGCTGGCGCACCGGCTGGGCCTCAAGGTCCCCAAGACCTACGTGCTGCCGCAGCATTCCTATGGCGACGACGTGACCACGGAGTCGCTGACCAACCTCGTGTACCCCATCGACTGGGAGGGGCTGGTGAGGGACCTGGGGCTGCCGCTCTACCTCAAGCCGCACTGGGGAGGTGGATGGAGGGGTGTGCACCGCGTGCACAACCTCCAGGAGATGCTCTCGGTCTACGATCACTCGGGAAACCAGACCCTGATCGCCCAGGAGGAGATCACCTGGGTGCAGTACGTGCGCTGCATCGTGATTGGCAAGGAGCAGGTGCTGCCGGCCCTGTGGGACCCCCGTCGCTCGCACTTCGAGCGCTACACCCGCGCCGCGGAGTCGATGCCTGCGCTGACCTTGGAGGTCGAGAAGCGGTTGGTGGAGGACTCGCGAGCCATCTGCCGAGCCTTGGGCTACGACATGAACACGGTGGAGTGGGCCATCCGGGAAGATGGGACGGCCTATGCCATCGACTTCATGAACTCCGCCCCGGATCTCGACGTCGCCTCCCTTGGCGAAGAGAAGTTCCGTTGGGCGATCGAGAAGATGGCTGACCTGGTCATCACGCTCGCCAAGGAGCCGGCGAGGGCGCCCAAGCACCATTGGCTCAAGGCCTTGGCGTAGGCGGAGTCGTGCTGTACTCGAACGGCTCCGGAAGAAGTCTGCTCTACCCCTGCCCCGCTCTTCCTTCTCCCCCTCCCGGCTCGACCAACCCTTCCTGAATTGATTCCGGGAGGGGGCAGGGGGAGGCCGAGGCCCAGGCCCCCCACAGGCACCCCACAGGCATGCAGGGTTTCTTGCGAGGCGTTGCTCCTCCGGTAGAGTGGTTCCCCAGTGGCACGAGAGACCCAGAGCCGGCGTTCGCGCGGGGGCAGCCCGCGCCTCGCCCCGGTGCGCTTCGCGGCGATGCTTCGCGTCGACTATCCAGCCGGCGGCCGCACGACCTTCGCCTATACCGCCCAGCTGAGCGTCGCGGACATGGTCCTGCGCGCCCGGAACCTGCCCGCCGGCGAGTCGCTCCCCTTCCAGCTCGCCCTCTCGAAGACCGAGGTCCTCAGCCTGAAGGGGCGGGTCGGAGAGCCCGACGGCGATGGCGTCCGCGTCACTTTCGAGGAGGGCCAGGACGAGGCTGCCGCTGCCATCCGCGCCTTCCTCGTGTCCCACCACGTCAAGGAGCTCCAGGAGGCCGTGGCGCGCTCGACGCGCTTCCCAGACCGCGCCCTGCAGCTCGCCGCCTGGTATCGCGAATCGGGGCAAGACAGCGAGGCGCTCGAGCTCTTGCGCTTCTACTTCGAAGCCAACCCCAAGCATCTGGGGCTCGCCGAGGCCACTGCCGAGGCCATGCTCGAGTCCACTCTCTCGGGCCAATCCACCTCTTCGGCCGATGCGCTGGAAGCCCTGGCCGCCGTCGTCGACCATGGCCAGTCCCTGGGTGGCAGCGAGTCGCTCACGCGGATGGCAAAGGCGCTCGCCGAGGCCCGCAAGGACTTCGAGCGGCGCAAGGACGAAGACGCCCGCAAGGCCGCCGAAGCCGAGCGCAAGGTCCAGGAGGAGAAGGTCTCCCGCCTGCGCGAGAAGCTCCTCGCCGAGGCCGAGGCCGACGCCCGCAAGGCCTTCTAGAAGAAGGCCTCCCTGCTCGAGAAGGATTTCGAGGCCCGCCTGGCCGACGCCCAGAAGGCCGAAGCCGACGCCCGCAAGGCCGCCCGGCGCGCACAGACCGAGCTCGAGTCTCTCCAGGCCACGGACACGGAGCGCAAGGCCCAGCTCGAAAAGCTCCAGCAGCGCCTCGATAGCCAGCAGCTCAAGGTTCAAGAGGAGCGCACCTCCCGCGAGAGCCTGCGCACCGAGCTGGACCTCAAGGCGCGCGAGGCCCTCGCAGCCGAGGCCGAGGCCCGCCGCGCCGCCAAGAAGGCCCAAGCGGAAGCCGACGAGCTTCGCGCCAGCCTCACCCAGGAGCAGGCTCAGGCGCAGCGCCGCGAGCAGCGCACCTCCGAGCTCCAGGAGAAGCTCGCCGAGGTGCGAAAGGAGCGCGACGCACGCGACAAGGAGCACGAGGCACGCGTCCAGCAGCTCGCCGCAGCGGAGGCCGAAGCCCGCAAGGACGCCAAGAGGGCCCTCGCCGAGCTCGAGGCCTCTCGCGGCGCCTCCGAGGGCCAGCGCGGCCAGCTCGAGAAGCTCCAGCAGAAGCTCGATCAGAGTCAGGCCCGCCTCGCCGAGGAACGCAAGTTCCGCGAGGAGGCCAAGCGTGACCACGAGGCCCGTTTGGCCGAGCTGCGTGCCTCCGAGGACCAGGCCCGCAAGGAGGCCCAGCGCGCCGTCGCCAAGATCGACGAGGTCTCCGGCCAGCTCAGCCAGCGTCAGGGCCAGCTCGAGCAGCTGCAGCGCAAGCTGGACCAGCATCAAGAGCGCCTCACCGAGGAAAGGAAGGCGAGCGAGGCTTCCCGCAAGAACGAGGAGCAGCGCCTCTCTGCCCTACGCGCTGAGCTCGACGAGGCCCGCAAGGCTGCCGCCAAGGCGGGCACCGAGCGCGACAAGCTCTCTGCCGCCCTCGAGCAAGACCGCGTTCGCACCCGTGAGGACCGCGAGCAGCAAGAGCGCGATCTCGCCCGCCTGCGGGCCGAGCTAGCCGAGGCCCAGAGCCGCCACCAGGAAGCCGCGACCCGCATGGGCCAGGTCCAGGGCGCCGAGGCCGAGGCCCGCGAGGCGGTCCGCAAGCTCAAGGCTGACAAGGAGCAGCTCGGCAACGCCCTCGCCGCCGCCAGGTCCGAGGCCGAAGCGCAGCGCCAGAAGCTGGAGCGCGAGCGAGCACGCCTCGTGGAAGAGCGCGCCCAGCTCGAGCAGCGGCAGCGCGAATACGAGTCCCGCCTCAACGAGGCGCGGGGCAGCGACGAGCAGGCTCGCAAGGCTGCCGAGGAGGCCCACGCTCGCCAGATCCAGCAGCTCGAGGCCGGCTTCGCGGCACGCGTCGAGGAGCTGCGCAAGGCAGAGGCGGAGGCGCGCCGCGTCCTCGAAGAGAGCTGGTCCAAGAAGCTGGGGGCGACCGAGGCCGACCTGAGCGCCCGTGCTGCCGAGGCGCGTGGCGGCGAGCAGGCCGCACGCACCGCCGCGAAGCTGGCCGAGGAGGAGCTGTCTACTCTCCGGACGCGCGTCGTCGACCTCGCCGCCCTGTCCGAGGCTGATCGCCGCGCGCTGGCCGGAGCCAGTGCCGAGGCGGAGGCCAGCCGTCACGCCCTGCAGGAGCTGCGCGCATCCTCGCGTGAGTCCGAGCTCGTGCTGACCCGGTCACGCGACGCCGCCCTCACGGCCCGGGACGAGCTCACTTCGCGCATCCGCATCCTCGAAGAGGAGCGGACCGCCCAAGGCCGCGCCTACGTCGAGAGCCGCGAGGCGCTCGAGAAGGCCCGCACCGAGATCGAGGGCCTGCGCATGCGCGCCGCGGAGCTGGGCGCGGAGACCGCCGATCGCCGGCGCAGCCTGGATCGCGCCGAGGAGGAGCTCGTTCAGCTACGCAAGGAGCTGGGGACCCTGCGCGGGGAGCTCGAGGCGCGGTCTCGAGAAGCCCAGGCCGTGGAGGCCGATGCCCGCGAAGAGGCCCGGCGCGCTCGCGCCGAGTCCGAGCGGCTCTCAAAGCAGTCCTCGGAGCTCACCGGACAGCTCGAGGAGCGCCGACGTGCCGCTGCCTTCATCGAGGAGCGTCTGACCAGCGCGCAGAAGGAGCTGGAGCGGGCTCGCGCGGACGCCGACGCCCGGCGCAAGGAAGCCGTGGCCGCTGAAGCCGAAGCCCGGGCCGCGATGTCTGGAGCCAAGGAGACCATCGACTCCCAGCGCGCTCTGCTGGCCGATCTGAAGTCCGCCATGGACGCGCGGGTCCACACCGCCGAGACGGAGCGCGCGCTGCTCGATTCGCAGCGCGAGGCCCTGGTGCGCTCACGCGCCGAGACCGAGGCCCGCCTCGAGGAAGCCCAGGCCACCGAGGCGGAGGCGAGGGCCGCCCTAGAGCAGGCCCGCGGAGAGATCCTCGCCCTCAAGACCTCGTTGGACGGCGAGCGAGCAGCCCTCGAGGTCGCCCAGCAGGCTTCGGAGCGAGAGCGCCGCAAGCTGACGGAGGAGAGGGCAGCCTTCGAGGCAGAGCGCGAGGAGCTCCAGCGCCGCGCCGCCGGCGCCGCCATCTCCAGCAGCTTGGAGCAGCTGCTCACCGACGAGCTGGCGAAGATGCTCACGCCGCCCTCTCGAATCACCAACTCCATGCCGTCCCCTGCCTGGGACGACCGCCATGAGCCGGGCGACGACCTCTCCCTCGCTCTGCAGAAGATCGCCGAGAGCGGGTCGGGCAACGGGTGAGGGGGTGCGGCTCAGATGCGCATGGGCATGATCACCGCGGTGTAGCTCTTGTCGCCCGCGGGGCGCAGCACGCCGGGGCTCTGCTCGTCGACGATCTCCAGGGCGACCTCGTCGGTGTCCATCACCGTGAGCACGTCGACGAGGTAGCGGGCGTTGAAGCCCACCTCGACCTTCTTTCCCTTGTAGGGGACAGGGACGTCCTCGTGGGCCTCGCCAAGGTCCGTGTTCTGGCTGGAGATGCGCAGCCGATCGTCGGCCAGCTCCACCCGTACGGCGTGGGACTTCTCCTCGGAGAGCAGGCTGATGCGCTTGAGGGTGTCCAGCAGCGCCTGGCGGCCCAGCGTCAGGACCTTCTCCGGCTCCTTGGGGATGACTTCCTTGTAGTCGGGGAACTGGCCATCGATGAGCCGCATGAACATCGACAGGCCGCTCTTCTTGAACACCGCAGACGAGTCCCCGAAGCCCAGGAAGCATTCCGCCTCGGGTGCCTCCTCCAGGAGCCTGCGCAGCTCCAGGAGGCCCTTGCGAGGCAGGATGACGCCCTTGGTGAGCTTGAAGTCACCCTCCATCGCCCGCTCCACCAGGCTCAGCCGGTGGCCGTCAGTCGCGACCGCCCGCACCGTGCCCTTGTCGCCGGGCTCGAAGTACAGGCCGTTGAGGATGTAGCGCGTCTCGTCGGTGGAGATGGCGAAGGTGGTCTTCTGGATCATCTCCAGCAGCGCCTTGCCCTCGGCCTTCACCAGGTTCGACTTCTCCTCCTTGGGCAGCGCCGGGTACTCCTCGGCGGGCATACCCAGGAGCTTGATGTGCGCGCTGCCGCTGGTGATCTCCACCGCGTTGTTGCCGGTGCGCTTGAGGGTCACCTGCGCATCGGGCAGGGCCCGCACGATGTCGAAGAGCGTCTTGGAGGAGAGGGTGATCGCTCCCTCCTTGGCCACCTCGGCCGGGTGCTCGCTCACCAGCCCGATGTCCAGGTCGAAGGCGGTCAGGCTCACTCCGCCCTTCTTCGCCTGCACCAGCACGTTGGCCAGGATGGGGATGGTGGTCTTGCGCTCGGCGATGCCCTGCGCGCGGTGCAGCGCCTTGGCCAGCTCCTCGGTCGCAATGCGGAATTCCATGGGTCCCTCTTTCGCGACTCTTCTTGAAGAAGTTCTCTTCTATTAAGTAGTAGAAGCAGTAGAGCCTGTGGGGATGTGGACAAGAGCGCCAAGTACCCGAAACCCAACGGCGACTTCGTCCGCAGCCAGCTGCGCGTACGCGAGAGCTAGGCTGTGTAGCAACCTCCCTGAAACGTTGTCAACAGACGAACCCCGAGCTGACCACACCCGGCGCTGAGGTTACCAGACCCTCGCCCACAGCTTCTCCTGAAGCGATTCGGGACGTCCGCAGTGAGACATCGTCTGGAATTCGGACGTGTGAAGCAACTCACAACAGCAGAAGACGGTCTCCCAGTTCCACCCGCCTGTCAGAGGTTCGGTCCGACGTTCGGTCGGAAAGGGTCGTCAACCCGGGAAGGGAGCACTCGGGAAGGCGATGGGTGCGCACGGACGCTGTCGCCGACATGGCGAGGGCGAAGCGAGGGGTCGGCGACTCAGCGGGCCAGGCGGCCGGTGAGATCGTCGACCTCCTTCTTCAGCTGGAGGTCGGTCTCCATCTCCGCCTCGACCTTCTCGCAGGAAGACATCACCGTCGAGTGGTCGCGGTGGAACCTGTCGCCGATCTCCGGGAAGGAGGAGCTGGTCATGGTGCGGGCCAGGAACATCGCCACCTGCCGGGCGCGCACGAACTGCTTCTGCCGGCGCGGGCCCTTGAGGTCCGCCTCGGACAGCTTGTAGTAGCGCGCCACTTCCTTCTGGATCTGCTCCACGTCCAGGGGACGTGAGGGAGGCAGCACGTTCTTGAGGATGTGCGCCGCGAACTCCTCAGTCAGCGGCTGACGGGTGAGAGAGTGGTGCGCATAGACCCGGTTGAGGGCCATCTGTAGCTCGCGCACGTTCTTCTGGATGATGCGCGCGATGTAGTGAGCCACCGCGTCGGGCAGGGCCAGGTCCAGCAGCTCGGCCTTCTTCTTGAGGATGGCGACGCGGGTCTCGAAGTCGGGCTCCTGGATGTCGGCGATGAGCCCGGAGGAGAAGCGGCTGCGCAGCCGGTCCGCCAGCCCGGGGATCTCCGAGGGCACGGTGTCGCTGGTGATGGCCACCGGCTTGCCGGCCATCTGCAGGGCGTTGAAGGTGAAGAAGAACTCGTCCTGCGTCGACTCCTTGCTTCCCAGGAACTGGATGTCGTCGATGAGCAGGCCGTCGCACTGCTCGCGGTACTTGCGGCGGAACTCCGGCATGCGGTGGTCGCGCACCGAGACGATGAACTCGTTCATGAACTCCTCGCTCGAGACGTAGACGATGCGTCGCGAGGAGTCCTTCTGGAGCAGCGAGTTGCCGATGGCGTGCAGCAGGTGGGTCTTGCCCAACCCGGTGCCGCCGTAGATGAAGAGCGGGTTGAAGGCCGTGCCGGGGTTGTCCGCCACCGCGCGCGCGCCGGCGTAGGCGAGCTGGTTGGAGGGGGCGGAGACGAAGGTGTCGAAGACGAACTTCTCGTCCAGGCGGGTCCGCTCAGGGACCGAGCGCACCGGCGGGGGCATGGGGGGAGGCGCCACCGGGGCCTTGGCCTTCAGGCCCTCGTCGACCACCCACTCGATGTCCACCTCCGAGCCGAGCTCCGCCTGCAGAGCGCAGAGCAGGTCCACCCGGAAGTGGTCGTCGATGAAGTCGCGGTAGAACTTGTCCTGGACCGCCAGCTGCACCCGGCCCTCCTCGGACACACCCTGGCAGCGGATGCGCCCCACGAGGCCCTGCAGGTAGGCGCTCCCCGAGAGGCGGGGGGAGGCCACGGCGCGGTCGAAAGCGGCGAGGACGCGCTCGGAATCGGTCCGAGGCACCAGCGGTGAAGCGCACATCGTCAAGCGACCACCCGAGGCTGTTGGGAGTCAACGTGCTAGCAAATCGGACACCGTTGCTTCAACAACAAAGTCTCAGGCGCGCGAAGCGCCTCGTGTTTCACGGACCGGAGCCCCGATGTTCCACCGTGGGGTTCTCAAAGGGCGGCTCGACGTGGTAGCAACGCCCGACCTAAGATCCTGGTCCAGGGCTCGATTCAGGAGGGAGGGCGCGATGCGCCAGTGGCACCGACTCTCCATCATGGTCGCCTCGCTCGCGGCGCTCTCCGCCTGCGAGCTCATCATCGATCCCGACGCCGTGGCACCTCCTTCGACGGGGATGCAGGACGCGGGAGCCCAAGAGCCGGATGCGGGGTGCGTCGCCAAGAGCTGCTCCTCGCGCTGCGGAACCATCGCCGACGGCTGCGGCGGGACCATCGTCTGCGGTCGCTGCCCTTCGGGCATGGGGTGCCGCAATAACACCTGCGTCTCCAACTGTGTCTCGCCGACCGATCCCGAGCTGTGTCTGGGCGCAGGCGCGACCTGCGGAACCTTGTCCGTCACCGACCGATGCGGAGCCCAGCGCAGCCCGGTCTGTGGGGCGGGCTGTCCCAGCGGACAGGTGTGCGGTGGTAGCGGTCACCTCAACGTCTGCTGGTGCGACGACACCACCTGCTTCGGGACCACCCGCTGCGATGTCTCCCTGGGGACCTGCGTACCTGGGTGCTCGACGGCGGACCAGTGCTCGGAAGGCGCGAGCTGCGAAAACCACCAGTGCCGCTGTGAGCCCGATTTCCACGTGTGCGAGGGCGCCTGCGTCCCCAACGATGTCGCCGCCTGTGGCGCCACTTGCGAGAGATGCCCGGCGGACCCCTTCGGCCAGACCACCTGCGACGGGACCTCCTGCGGGGTTCGCTGCCCGGCGCAACACCGGCTCTGCCTGGCGGGTTGCACGAGTTGCCCCGCCCACGGCGCCGACTTCTCCTGCCAGGGTATTCAGTGCGTCGCGACCGCTTGCTCCCCCGGCTACTCCCTCTGTGACGGCCGCTGCTGCAGCTGGCACCTGGAGACCATCACCCTTTCGCAGACGGCAGGCCAGCCGGCCATCGCCTTGGACGGCAACGGCGTCACCCATGTCGCCTTCTACGCCTCCTCGGGAGAGGTGCGCTGGGCCAAACGCAGCCCGGCGGGCTGGCTGGTCGAGACGGTGAAGTCCATCCCCCAGACCAGCGCAGAGCGGATCCTGGACCTGGCGGTCGGGTCCAACGGCGAGCCGGTGGTGGTGTTCGTGGACGGGCTCGACCTGCGCGTGGCCGAGCGCCACAAGGCCGGGACTTCGGGCTGGACCAAGACCCTGGTGGAGGGCGGCAGCCCCATGGCCCCTGCGCTGGTCATGGATCTCTTCGGAAATCTGCATGTCGCCTTCGGGCACGACGGGTATCACTGCGAGGTCCGGTATGCCTACCGCACTGCGGCAGGACAGGGCTGGGCGGGAACGACGCTCGACAGCCTGGAGTGCCTGCGGCTCTCAACCGCGATCGCCCTGGACGGCCTGGGCAAGCCGGCCGTCGCGGCCATGGAGGTGGGCGCGACGGATGATTTTTGGGACGTGCTCAAGCAGTTTCGCCTTCGCTCCGGCGGCTGGACTGCAGAGCAGGTGGAGGTCGGCGATCTGGGCGACAGCCTCGAGCTGGACTTCGATTCTGCGGGCACGCCCTATCTGGCGTACTTCGGAGATGCCGATCTCTCTGCCCGCCTTGCGAGCAGGCCGGGTGGCTCCTGGAACATCGCCCACATCGAGCCCGGCAGCGTCGCCGACCAGGTGGGCATGAGCCTCGATGCTTGGGATGTTCCGCATCTGGGTTTCCTCGCTGACAACGGCGGGCTGCGCCACGGCTGGCTCGAGACCGGCCTCTGGGAATCAGAGCAGGTGGCGACCGACGCCGAGACGGTGGTGCTGGCCATCGACGCCCCAGGCAGGCCCCGGATGGTCTTCAGAGAAGCGGGGACGGGCGCCCTCCGCTACGCGTGGTACGGAGACTAGAGGCGGCTCGAGAGCGCAAGGGCGGCGAAGGCTGAGAGCCCATCACCAAAAGCTGCGAGCTAACACGCGGAAATTCTTGACAACTCCCCCGTCACTCGGTTGTATGCGCCGCTCCCGGTGCGCCCCTTTGGCGTTGCGGGTTGTGGTCAGACCGCAGGTCAGTGCCGGTCCAAGACCCATCGACATCAGGACAGACGAAGGAGAAGGCCGTGGCCAAGCGCAAGCCCACCTACCAGCCCAGCAAAGTGAAGCGGAACCGCACCCATGGCTTCCGCAAGCGCAACTCCACCACCGGTGGCCGCGCCGTGCTCAAGCGCCGTCGCGCCAAGGGCCGCAAGCGGCTGGTGGTGTCGGCGCCCAAGAAGTAGGCGAGCTTGACCCGCGATCCGCTTCCCTCCAGCGTCGGCGATCCCCAGGGTGAGTCGCTGCCGCGCCGCCATCGGATTCGTCGGCGCAGCGAGATCAAGCGGGTTCAGGACGGCGGCGCACGATTCGTGTCGGGTGCGCTGGTCCTGATGGTGCTGCCGAACCCGGCCGGCCTGCGCCGGCTGGGCGTGACCGTGAGCAGCAAGGTCGGCAACTCGGTCGTGCGCTCGAAGGTCAAGCGGTGGTTTCGCGAGATCTTCCGGCATCAGCGCTCGCTGCTCCCGCCTTCCTGCGACGTGGTGCTGGTGGCGCGGGCGGCGGCAGCCGAGTCGAGCCTGAAGGCGCTGAGCGGGGACTTCGAGGCGGCGGCGAAGAAGGCCCGCCGCCGCTTCTCGTCTCCGGAAGGGTCGCGAAGCGCGGAGGTGCCCGATGGCGAAGGCGCTTGAGTTGGCCCGATGGGCGCTGCAGGTTTTTCTGCTCGCGCTGGTCAAGGGCTACCGTGTCGCGATCAGCCCCCTGCTCCCCCCGGCCTGCCGCTTCTACCCGAGCTGCTCCGCGTATGCCGAGCAGGCCCTGAGACGCCATGGCCCGATCCGGGGCACCGTCCTCACCGCAAGAAGATTGATGCGCTGTCACCCTCTTCACGAGGGTGGCATCGACCCGGTCCCCTGAGCGGGACAGGAGCTCCTCCTCCATGCAGAACGACCAGCAGAAACGACTGCTCATCGTCGTAGCGATCACGACGCTCTTGTGGCTCGTGTGGAGCCAGTTCTTCATGGGCAAGGAGGCACCCGTTCCTCCTGCGGCCGATGGGGGTGTGGCCACCCCGCTCCTCGACGCGGCGGGGCCCTCCCCTGCCCCGGCGCCTTCGACCGTGGATGGCGGCGTCGCCGCCGGACCCGAGGCCCCAGTCGCTCCCGCTCCGGTGCCCGAGAAGAAGGTCACCTTCAGCACCGAGACCCAGGAGCTCGTGTTCACCAACCAGGGCGGCGCGCTGGACACTGCCCGCGTCAAGAACGGCGGCGCCTGGCCGCAGCGCAAGTTCCAGAGCCGCAAGAAGGACGAGAAGGGTGAGCTCCAGCCCGTCGACATGGTACGTGCCCGGGCGGGATTGCCGCTGCCCGGCTCCACCGAGATCCGCGGCGAGCTCGCCCTGCCCTTCGGCGCCACCTACGAGGTCGAGCAGACCGGCGACTCGGTGACCTTCCGCACCCAGACCGCCGACCTGTCGTTCGAGAAGCGCTACCGGCTCGACCCCAGGAGCTACGAGCTGCGCGTCGACGTCACGCTCACCAACCGCGCGAGCGCGCCCAAGCAGGCGACGCTGGCCTTGGTCTATCCGGCATGGCTCGACCCCAAGACCGAGGAGACGGGCAGCTTCTTCAGCCCGCCGGTCGAGAGCTCACAGGCGGTCTGCCGCCACGGCGACTCCAACGAGTCGCTCGCCGGCGGCAAGGAGGCGGAGAAGAAGAGCTTCACCGGCCCGGTGCGCTTCGCCGGCTTCAGCGAGCGCTACTTCATGGGCGTGTTCTTCCCGCGTTTCATCGAGGGGACGAGCTGCGTCATCGACAACGAGCCCTCGGGCTCGCGCACGGCTACCATCGAGGTGGACCTCGGCACTCTCGCCCCAGGGCAGTCCGCTTCGCGCGAGCTCGGCCTGTACATCGGGCCCAAGTCGCACGGTGAGCTGGAGCGGGTCAGCCACGAGAACCTGATCGGTGCCCCCATCACCCCGCTGGGCCAGGAGCCGCAGCCCGGCACCCTCGCCAAGGTGGACCCCGAGCTCACCAAGGCCATCGACTTCGGCTGGTGGGCGGTCATCTGCAAGGTCCTGCTGGAGGTCATGAAGGTCTTCCAGAAGGGCGTGGTCAACTGGGGCATCGCCATCGTCCTCTTGACCGTGCTGGTCAAGGCCATCCTCTATCCGCTGAGCGTCAAGCAGATGGCCAGCATGGAGGCCATGCGCCGCCTCCAGCCGCAGATGGATGCGCTGACCAAGAAGTACGAGAACGACAAAGAGAAGCTGAACATGGAGCGCATGCGGCTGTTCCAGGAGAACAAGGTCAACCCGTTCGGCGGGTGCCTGCCGCTGCTCATCCAGATGCCGGTGTGGATAGCCCTCTACACCACGCTGCAGAACTCGTTCGAGCTCTATCGCGAGCCCTTGATCGGCTTCTGGATCAGCGACCTGACGGCCCACGACCCGTTCTACATCCTGCCGCTCGCGATGGGCGTCACGATGTTCATCACCCAGAAGATGCAGCCGACGATGGGCGACCCCACCCAGGCGAAGATCATGCTGTACTTCATGCCCATCTTCTTCACGTTCCTCATGCTCAGCCTGCCTGCAGGTCTCACGCTCTACATCTTCACCAACAACCTGCTGTCCATCGCGCAGCAGAAGTACCTGCAGCGCAAGTTCGCCAGGCAGGCCGAGAAGCCGAAGGGCGAGAAGCCGAAGGGCGCGAAGAAGTAGGGCTTCCAGAGGTCGGCATGACCGAGATCGAGCAGAAGAAGAAGCGCGATCCGCTGTTCGCTGCGGCGGTGCTCAAGCTCTCGTTCCGGCTCGCGAACAACGAGCAGACGCCTGCCTTCAAGTTCGTCTACGAGGGAGTGCTGCGCGACCTCAAGGTCGAGGACCAGGCGGTCGAGCAGTACCTCGCCGACAACTATGAGAAGGTGCTCAAGGCCGCTCGGGGCAAGGAGCGCGGCGAGGAGTAGGTCGGCACAGCTATCGAAGGGGCCGCGCGCGACTAGGGGACGCCGATCGCCATGGCCAGCCCGTCGTTCTCGCGGCCGGTGTCGCTGGGCAAGGTGTAGCGATCCTCGCCAGCCCAGAAGCAGGGGACCTGGGCGTCGCGCAGGTCGTCGTAGTAGGAGCCGGAGACGTAGACGGTGGAGTCCTTGAGGACGAGGGAGTAGGCCTCGCCCGTATTACCCAGGTCGACCCGTTGGGGCTCACCCCCGGAGACGATCTTCCAATAGGCCGGACCGGTGGGACCGAGCCCTGCGACGTAGACGGTGCTCTTCTCGACGCGGATGGCGTTGGCCTTTCCAAATTCGTCGGCGTCGAGGACGAAGCTTGAGCTGCCCACGCCGCTGCTCGTCCAGTAGCAGGCGTGGAAGGGCGAAGTGCTCGAGCCCGACGAGGTCTCGCACTGGCCGGCGACGAAGACGGTCGCGCCGTCGGTCGCGATGGCGCTGGCTTTCGCGCCCGAGAGGCCGGCGAGGTCCAGGTCGATCCTGGCCTGCACCGTGGCTCCGAGAAGCTTCCAGTAGCAGGGCTTGCCGTTCCACTGGCCGGAGACATAGGCCGTTGCGGAGGCAGGGTCCGCACCGGGAATGAGCGCGATGCCCAAGGCCTGTCCCAGGCCAGGTCCGCTCTCGAGGTCCAGCGTGGTGGTCTGGCTCCCACTCACGACCCAGACGACCGGATGAGCGCCTATGCGGTCCGACCAGAAGCCGGCGGCGTAGAGGACCTCGCCAATGGCGGCGATGGACAGCGCGTAGGCTGCGGAGGGATTCGGAGGAACCGGGAGGTCGGTTTTGGCAGCGTCCTTCCAGTAACAGGGGAGGTCGGTTCCTCCCTTGCCGAAGTAGCCGGCCACCACCGGGCTGCCGCTGGAGAGGAAGGCGAGGGAGGTCGCGAACCCGCTGGCTCCTGCGGCATCGAGGTCGGTGCGCTCGCCGTTCTTCCAGTAGCAGGGCACGACGCTGCCGGCGTTGTAGTACCCGGCGGTGTAGACCGTGGGGCCGTCGTAGCTGGCGGCGCTGCCGTCGCCGTGACAACAGCAGGTAAGCAGAGCCAGGACCACCCCGACCACCGGCTGGCGCACGTTCATGGCTGAAACTCCCCGTCGCTGTGCTCGCCCGATAGACGGGCAGTGAAGGGTGGAGAGCATCCGTCCTGGACGGCAGCTCCGCAAGGAGGGAGGGGAGGCAATGATGGGGCCAGGGATGCGCGAAGCAGGTGGTCGAGCTTGACGCGATGGGCGCGAGAGCGTAGCAGCGGGCTCGATGGATCACGCTCCCCTACCCTCCCCCGACGACTGCATCGCCGCGTTGGCGACCGGTGCGGCACCCGCCGGTGTGGCCATCGTTCGGCTCTCGGGCGCCCGCGCAATGGGGATCGCCCGACGCCTGGCCCGGCTGCCCGACCCGATGCCGGCACGCAAGGCGCTCCTTGCTCGGCTGCATCACCCGGTGAGCGGCGCTGCGCTCGACGAGGCAGTGACCCTCTACTTCCAGGCTCCCGCGTCGTTCACCGGCGAGGACGTGGTGGAGCTGCAGTGCCATGGCGGGCTGCTGAACGTGGAGCAGGTTCTGGCAGCGATTTGCGCCGCAGGTGCGCGCCTCGCGGAGCCCGGCGAGTTCTCACGACGCGCCTTCGTCCACGGCCGGCTCACGCTGGAGCGAGCCGAGGCGCTGGCGGACCTGGTGACGGCCGAGACCGATGCCGCGCTGCAGGCTGCGCGCTCGCAGCTGAGGGGCGAAGTCGGCAAGGTGGTGGAGGCCATCGCCTCCGAGGCGCTCGAGCTGCGGGCCGAGGTGGAGGCCGCCCTCGACTTCCCGGACGAGGCCAGCGAGGGTCCTGGCTCACTGGCTCCGCGGGCGGCTGGGCTCGCGGGCCGTTGCGAGGAGCTGCTCGCGACGCATGGGCGCGGTCGAGCGCTTCGCGAAGGAGTGCGCGTGGTGTTCGCGGGCGCGCCGAATGCCGGGAAGAGCAGCCTCTTCAACGCGCTGTTGGGAGAGGACCGGGCGATCGTCGATCACGAGGCCGGGACCACGCGCGATGCCCTGGAGGCGCGCTTCGAGCTCGACGGGATTCCAGTGGTGCTCGTGGACACGGCAGGGCTGCGCGAGGAAGGGGCGGGGCGCGTGGAGCTGCGCGGGATCGAGCGGGCGCGCGCCGAGATCGGTCGTGCCTCGGTGCCGGTGTGGGTCATCGACGCGAGCTGTCCGGTTGCGCCGCCGTTGGCCGAGCGGGAGGGCGAGGGCTGGCTCGAGGTGCTGAACAAAGTCGATCTGGCGGCGAGCTTCGATCGCGCAGGGGCGGTGCGAGTGAGCGCGCGGACCGGAGTCGGTGTCGAGGAGCTCAGGGCCGCGCTCGCCCTGCGGATCCGCGGAGGCGAGCCGAAGTCCGCGGGTCAGTGCGAGGTGGTGATCACCCATCGGCGGCACGCCGAGCTCCTGGGCGAGGCCGCGAGGGCCTTCGCGCGAGCCGCGAGGAACGCCGTGGAGCAGCCCCTGGAGATCGTCGCCTATGATCTGGCCGAAGGTGCGCGGGCGGTGGAGAGGATCGTCGGGAGTGGCGTGGATGATGCGCTGCTCGATACGATCTTTTCGCGCTTCTGCATCGGGAAGTAGGGTTGACGAGGAAGCCAGAAGAGCCGGGAAAAAGCAAAAAGAGAAAAGAACGAGAAAATGCGGAATGTGGATGTGGTGGTGGTGGGGTTGGGCCACGCGGGGTGCGAGGCTGCGCTCGCGTGCGCGCGCATGGGGCTCGAAGTGCTCGCGGTCACGCTGCGTGCCGACCGGCTGGGGCTGATGAGCTGCAACCCGGCCATCGGAGGGCCGGCGAAGGGGCAGCTGGTGCGCGAGCTGGATGCGCTGGGCGGGGAGATGGCCAAGGTGGCGGACGCCACCGGCACGCACTTCCGTCGGCTCAACGAGAGCAAGGGCCCGGCGGTGCGGGCGACGCGGGCGCTGTGCGATCGAGAGCTCTACGCCGAAGAGATGGGACGAAGGATTCGCGGCCAGCCGAGGCTGGAGGTGCTCGAGGCCGAGGTGACGCAGCTGCTCGCGGAGGGGCGGCGGGTTCTGGGCGTTCGAGCGGGCGGGACCGAGTGCTACGCCAGGGCGGTGGTGGTCACCGCGGGGACCTTCCTGGCGGGAGTGCTGCATTTCGGCGAGTCGAGCGAGGGCGGCGGCAGGGCAGGGGACGCGGCGGCGAATGAGCTCTCGGACTCGTTGCGAGTAGTAGGACTCGAGCTGGCGCGCTTCAAGACCGGGACGCCGGCGCGGTTGGATCGCAGGACCATCGATTGGGGTCGCACCGAGGCCCAGCCCGGGGATCGCGTTGCGCGCCCGCTGTCGTTCTCGACGCGCGTGAGCGAGGGCTTCCCGCGTCTGCCGCAGCTCGCCTGCGCCATCACGCACACCAACCCCGAGACTCATCGAGTGGTGAGGGACAACCTCGCGCGGTCGGCGCTCTTCGCAGGACGGATCGTCGGACGCGGCCCGCGCTACTGCCCATCGCTCGAGGACAAGGTGGTGCGGT
>JACRCT010000993.1 GCA_016218885.1 Deltaproteobacteria bacterium
CCGCTGTGGACGATGCTCAGCGGCTGCGCTGGTTGGCCGCGACCGCGGGGATTGGCAAGGAGGTCCCGCTCACCTTCCAGCGCAGAGGTCGGCTCGAGCGCTCGGTGGCGAAGCTGGCGGTCATGCCGGACGCCGAGCCTGCCGGGACGACGCCTCAGCCGGTCATCGTGGGGCTGGTGGTGCGTGAGGTCGACGTCCCCACCGCCAGGAGCGAGGGGCTGGCGCTGCCGTTGGGTGCTGTGGTGCGCGAGGTCAAGCCGGGCTCCGCCGCCTCCCAGGCGGGGATCCGCGCAGGGGACGTCATCCTCAAGCTCAACGACGTCAACATCCATGCCCCCGGCAATCTCACCCGGGCCTTCAACCGCCTGGAGAGCGGCGGCGTGGCCCGAGTCGTCCTGCGCCGGGACGGCCAAACGCACTTCCTGGCGCTGCGCAAGCCCTAGAGCCTCCCACGCAACGGCCCGTCGCCCACGGGAAAGCCCCGGGCGTCAGCCCGCGGGGTCAGCGCTGATCGCAACGGCCCATCGCCCACGGGGAAAGCCCCGGGCGTCAGCCCGCGGGGTCAGCGCTGATCGCAACGGCCCGTCGCCCCACGGGAAAGCCCTTGTGGAGCGCCTGCCGATCGGATATCACCCGCGGCTCACCGAAAGCGGCGGCCCTGACGGCCGTCGAAGTCCAGGAGTGCGAGCCGTGGCCGAAACGACGACGAAGAAGCACAAGGGCTCTCAGGCCAAGAAGTGGAAGCGCGCCCCCAAGGGTGGCGGCAAGCAAGCCTGCAAGGTGGAAGGCTGCAAGCGCGCCTACCGCGCCAAGGGCTACTGCTACTTCCACTTCTCCAAGTGGCGCAAGAGCGAGCTGCCCCACGCCCGCTACAAGGCGTGCAACACCGAGAAGTGCACGAAGAAGCAGTTCAAGGCGGGCCTCTGCCAGACCCACTACAACGAGAAGATCGGCAAGGCTGCCGTCGCTGCTGCACCCGCGGCCGCTGCCCCGGCCGCTCCCGCAGCGACCTGATCAGCTTCCCCTCGCGCCCGGCTCCCGGCCCATTGCACGCAGTAGGTGCTTGAAGGCGGTTAGCCACAGCTCTGCCTCGCGCTGGGAGAGCCGGGCGCGCTCCAGGGTTCGCCGCACCTCGGTGAGGATTGCCTCCGGGTTCTGGCGGTTGAGGAAGTCCGCCTCCAGCAGGACCTGGCGCATGCGCTCGTGGAGCGCCTGCAGAGTCCCAGCCCGCGCCGCCGGCTCTGGCGGAGGTTGTCGCGGCGGCGGCGCACCGGCCGACATCGAGGCGACGTAGCACTCGTGCGCCACCAGCATCACCGCCTGGGCCAGGTTGATCGACTCCTTGGCAGGTGCGGCGGGGATGTTCACTACGACGTGACAGGCGTCCAGCTCCTCGTCGGAGAGCCCCCGCTGCTCGTTGCCGAAGACGAGCACCACCTCGCCCGCCGCGTCGCTCTCGCGCGACGCCTCCTCGACAAACTCGCGCAGCCACTGCGTCGGCCGGTCCTGTGGGCGCCGGGAGGTGGTACCGGCGACCAGCGTCCCGTGGGCGACCGCCTCCGACAGGGTCGGGACCACGACCATCCGCTCCAGCAGCTCGCTGCCGTCCAGACCCATCACCTTCGCCCGCTCGAAGTCCCGGGTCCGAGGGTCGGACAGCACCAGCCGCGTCAGACCGCAATTCTTCATCGCGCGCAAGGTGCTGCCGAGGTTGTCAGGGTGTCGGACCTTGTCGAGCACCACCGTGACGCGAGTCAGGTCCACTTCGCCTCCTGGAGGAGCACCTCTTCGCCGCCCGAGAATGCTCCGACGCTACTCGAAGACGCGGATGGGGTAGCCCTGCTTGGCGGCGAACTTGAAGATCTCGAGCGCCAGGTTGCACTCCGCGCCGATCTGCTTGGCGGTCGTGAGGTTGATGGCGATGTCCAGCCCGTCCGGCTGGGCCACCACCATCGTCCCCGGCGTCGCCCGGTCCTCGAGGATGCGGTTGGCGATCCTGCCTGCTTGTTGGCCGATGGCCGTGTAGTTGGGTGAGAGCGAGACCAGGGCCCCGTCCTTGACCTGCTGCTCCGAGAGCGCAAAGACCGGCACCTTCTTCTCCAAGGCCAGCTTGATGATGGCCTGCACTGCCTCGGGCGTGGCGACCGCGCGGTCGGCGATCATCCACAGAGCATCGACCTTGCCCGCCAAGGCCTGGAGAACGGCGGGTACCTCCTCGGGGCTCTCGACCTTCGAGGCAACCAGCTGCAGCCCGAGGGCCTTGGCGGCGTCAGAGGCAGCCTCGACCACGGTGGCAGAGTAACGAGGGTTGAAGATCACTCCGACGCGCTTGGTGCCCTGGGCGAGCGCCTTGAGCGTGTCGAGCTGAGTACGCACGGGCCGCTGCAGGGCCACGCCGGTGACGTTCTTCGCCTCCAGGCCGTATTTCTCCCAGTTCGGGACCATGGCAAAGACGATGGGGACGTCCTCGAAAGCCCGCTTGGCCGTGTTGGCCGCCAAGGGGCCGAGCGCAAAGATGAGCGAGGGCTTTCGGGATTTGAGCTCCTTGACGATCCGGTCGGCTCGCGCCGGATCCTCCCTCAAGTCGAACTCGGTCACCTCGGTCCGGCATTCCGCGGAGAAGCCGGCGACGGCGCTGGCGTAGAGCGCCAGCGAGTCGCTCTTGAGAACGGCGACCTCGTGGAGCGGCTCGGCCGCCGATCCGCGCACCGGAGCTGCCAGGATCGCCAGGGCGAAGCCCACGAGCAGCGAACGCATCGGCCCTCCGATCTTCGTCTTGAGCGGGCGGCTCGTCAGTTGGCGTCGGCGCAGCACCGGAAGCCCAGCTTCTCGTTGGCGCTTCCAGGCGGTCCGTTCTTGCGCGCCGCGCAACGGGTGTCGTAGTCCGGACGGTCCGCCGCCCCACCTTTGATCGTCCGGTCGCCAGCCTCGGAGTTGAAGCTCGAGCTCGTCCATTCGGCCACGTTGCCGCTCATGTCCGCCACGCCGAAAGCCGAGCGGCACTTGGAGAAGGTCCCGGAAGAGGCCACCATGCGCGGCTCTCCATTGCCGTCCTCGGTGTTGCATGCGTCGGGGTCGAAGGAGCCGCCATAGGGGAAGCGCGCACCACCAGGGCCCTTGCAGGCGCGCTCCCATTCCTCCTCGGAGCACAGCCGCTTGTGGCGGCTCTTGCAGGCGGTCTCGGCGGCCGAGAACGTCACTCGGGTCTGGGGCATCGCACCGGCGCGGTTGGGCGACTCGAAGACGTCGATGCAGTAGGTGGCGACCTCGGTGGGGGAGAGCGCCTTTTCGTCGAAGCCCGTCATCGGGTCGTCCTTGGCGCTGCCCATCTTGAAGGTTCCAGCTGGCACCAGCCTCATCCCTGCGGGGCACCCTGCAGCTCGGGGAGCTACAGCGAGCTCCACCGGCTTCCGCTCGTCCTTGCCCGGAAAGGCCTTGGTCAGGGCCTCCTTGCGCCTCTTCTCCTCTTCGAGCTGCAAAGCCGCTGCGGCGCTCTGCCTCTCCTCCTCGAGTCGTCGGAGCTCGGCCGCCCGCTCCTCGTCGAGGCGCCTGGCCTCGGCCGCTCTCCTCTCGCCCTCGAGCTGCCTGTCTTCGTCATCCGACGACCTGTTCACCTCGAGCGAGGCGTCGGTGGGGCCCGACCCGACGGGATCGGAGGTCGTCGGCCCCACGGTGTGCTGCTGCTGTCGCCATAGGGTCAAGGCGGTCCCACCGCCCACTCCGGCGACGATGCCCAGGATGGCAAGCCACAAAAGCGGGCCCGCGCTGGAGTGCCGCCGCCGCTTGGGGGGAGGGGTGTGTGCGGGGCGGCGCCTCCCTGGCTGCTGCGGAACCGGCATCACGTCGGTAGGAGTGGGGCTGGCCTTGGCCACGCCGTTGGTGCGCGAGGGCTTTGCGAAGGCCGGCTCCTCGCCAGACGGAGGAGGGGGCGGCGCAGTGGGGCGCCGTGACTCGCGCCGGGGCCTGTCAGGAGCGGATTCTGGCGGGGGCGCTACCGGGCGGCTAGGGACCGAGGGGGTCTGGTTGTCCTCGGCGCGGATGTCGATGGAGAGCTCGGAGATGGGCTGCTTGCCGGTCTGCCGACGTGGAGAGGCGACCGAGCGCGGGACCGTCTTCGCGATGAGGGTCTCCAGCTCGACCCAGAACTCGTTGGCGCTGGAATGGCGCGAGAGCGGGTTCTCGTTGGTGGCGCGCCGGTAGAGGGGCTCGATGGCTCCTGGCAGCTCGGGGTTGCGGCTGCGCAGCTCCAAGGCCCCGGCGTCCTCGGGGAAGAGGTTGGCGAGCATCTCGCCCAGCAGAACGCCGAGCGAGTAGACGTCGGCACGCCCATCGACCTCGAGGCCCTGGACGTATTCGGTGGCGAGGTAGTGGTGCCCCAACCCGCCTCGCGCGCGCTGCGCGGCGACGAAAGGCTGGCGGGGGATGGCGGTGCCCACACCGAGGTCGGTGATCTTCAGCAAGTCCGGCAGGACGACGACGTTCTCGGGTTTGAAGTCGGTGTGGGGCAGGACCTTGTGCGCAGCCTCGAGCCCCGCGACCACCTGGGCGAAGATCGGCTCGATCTCCTTGAGGGAGAAGAACTGGTTCTTCTCCTTGCGCAGGTCGATGATCCGCCGCAGCGTCAACCCGTCGAGGAACTGCATCGTGAAGAACGGCCGGTCGTTGGCCTCGCCGTCCTCGTAGACGCGGATCAGGTTGTTGTGGGTGAGCTTGCGTGCCGAGCGGATCTCCCTGGAGAAGGCGCGGCGCTCCTCGGGGGTCTGCACCAGCTTGGCGGAGATCACCTTGACGGCGACCTCGACGTCGATCTCCTTGTCCTGGGCCTTGAAGACGTAGCCCAAAGGGCCCGCTCCCACCGCATCCCTGATGACGTAGCGGTCGCAGAGCACGTCGCCCGGCTTGAAGGGCGCACCCTCCACTGCCGAGCTCGCTACCTTGCGCCTCGAGAAGGTCCCCGTCGCCTGGCGCAGGTTGCCGGACGAAAACTTCTGTCCGCAGGCACCGCAGGCCTCGCTGCCGTCAGGGACGTGGCTACCGCAGCGATAGCAAAGCAAAGGGGCTCCGACTCCACAGGAAGACGCGCTCCAGAGAACCCGGTTCCTGGAAAAACCATATTTAGAACGCTTGTTTACCAGAAATCGCCCGATTCAGGCAAGGAAGGCGCGCTCCTCGTGTCTGCGAGGTGGGCTGCCGCCGCAGGGCCCGAATGGCTCGGAGCGCATCCTCGGCACGACGGGAGCTCGGGTCACCAGAGCCTGAAAGCTTCCTCTAGCCCCGCTTCTGCTGCAGCTCGTCCACCAGATCCATCAGCTCAGCACCCCTGAAGGGCTTGTTGATGTAGCCGTCGGCTCCCGCCCGCCGGGCGCTCTCGACGTCCGCTTGCTTGACCTTGGCGGTGAGCATGTAGATGGGGACGCGTGCGGTAGCGGGGTCGCTCTTGAGGAGCCGGCAGACCGTGATGCCGTCCATCCCGGGGAGCACGATGTCGAGCAGGATGAGGTCGAAGGGATGGCTCTTGGCGGCCTTGAGGCATTCCACGCCGTCGGGGGCCACGTCGACCGCGACGCTGCCGCTGGACAGCATCGTGCGCACGAGCTCGCGGATCACCGGCTCGTCGTCGCACAGCAGGATGCGAAAGGGGACCTCTTCCGCCATGGTTTCCACCGAGTTTCGCCGAACGGCTTCCGATTCTAGGGGAAGAGGCGGCCGTCCTCAAACCGGCAGTTCGGGCGAACCTTGCGATATGTCCAGCCCCGGCAATACAGGGGCTCCGGTCAACGCGGCGAGATCTCCGTCACGTCGCCGGTGGGGACCCACCCCTGAAGGCCGTTGGCGAGGCGGACCCGGCGGAAACCGTTCTCCTCGTCGAGGACGCGCACCTTGAGACCGTCGTGCACCTCGAAGGTGGACTTGTAGGTTTCACGCGGGCCCTCGCGCACCGGCACGCTCGCGACCACCACCACCGCGTCGTGCGCGCTCTCCCGCACGTACACGTGGATGGCCGTCACCACGCCGCAGGGCAGGGCGAGGAGCAGCGCGCAGAGAGCTGCCAGGAGCAGCGCCGTGCGGTGCCTGAAGGCGGAGAGGAGCCTGCGAGCCGCGAGCGCGGCGCCTCCGAAGGCCCACAGCAGCAGGAAGGCCAGCGCCCAGCGATCGCCCGAGGTGCGCGAGACGAGCTGGGCGGCCAGCGGCTCGCCGCCGCCGGTCTCCTCGGGCGCGCCGACGAGCTTGTCGACGCGCATGCGCTGCGCCTTCTCGAGGTTGGCCCGGGCGTCGGCGTCGTTGGGGTCGTGGCGCAGCGCGCGCTCGAGGTGCAGCACCGCGAACCCGAGGCGCCCCTGCTTGAGGTACTCGGTGCCGAGGTTGTACTCGAGGTCTGCTCCGCCGTAGCCCGCCTGAAGCAGCTTCTCGTAGCCCTCGATGCAGACCTTGGAGTCCTGGTTGAGACAGGCGTCGTTGGCGGCGCGGAAGGTGCGGTCGGCCTCCGCGGGCGTCAGTGCGAGCGCCACCTGCCCGAGGGCAACAGAGGGAACCAGCAGCCCGAAGAGCAGCGTGGCGAGCAGGGGCCTCATGACGCGCGCTCCAGTGGCGTGACGGCGAGCCGGGAGCCGTCGAGCACCACCATCAGGCCTTCAGCGCTCTCCAGGACCCGTTCCATGGTAGCGCTGGTGGAGCCGCCGGGAGCGAAGCGCCCCGCGTCACAAGTGTCCAGCAGCGCTGTCACTCCCGCGACGATCTCCGGCTTCGCTCCCGCGGCCGCGAGCTTCGCCGACAGATCGGTGCGGGTGAGGCCGGCCACCGGTGCCGCCAGCCGTGCGGCCAGGTAGCAGTGCAGCGCCTGGCTCACCTCGGCGTAGAACTCGTCGGGCCGCTTGGCCTTGAGCAGCGCGCGCGCGACCTTCAGCCGACGCCGGGCCTTGCCTGCCAACCCGCGCTGGATGCTCCCCGCCGAAGGCTGCAGGCTCGAGCGCAGCAGTCCCGCCGTCGCCAGCGCCAGCCACAGCAAGATCGGCGCCGCCGCGATGGGCGCGAAGAATGGACGGCGGTAGAGCGGTGGCGCCGGGCGGTGCAGGTCGCCCTTGAATCGCAGCGCTCGTATCCCCTGGTCGAGGACGTTGGTCCCCGAAGGGCTCGCCAGCGCCACCCTATTGCCACCAGCCTGCCCGGCCGCGGCTCCCGCGCCGGCCTCGACTCTCACCGGGATCGCCTGCGTGGAGGCTGCCTTGTATTCCCTGGCCACAGGGTCGAAGTAGTGCAGGGCGAGCGAGGGGATCTCGAAGGCCCCGCTCTGCTCCGGCTTCAGCAGGTACTCGAGGACGCGCCGCCCGCCAAAGCGACCCTTGGTCATAGCTGTCTTCTCGTTGAGCGTCGGCTCGTAGGCCGTGACCCCGGGGATGGCCGGAAGCCGGGGGGACACGACGTCGTGCAGGTTGCCAGCCCCCTCCAGAGTGATCTTGAGCATCACCGGCTGGCCGAGCTGGACGTGAGTAGGAGAAGCCTCCGCCGAGAGGCGCCACTGGCCCACGTTGGGGGTCTCGAAGGCCGCGGGCGCGCCGGGCGGCAGGGGCAGCGCCTCCAGCGAGGTCGTTTGCGTCTTGCGCTTCAGCTTCCGGCCGCCGTCGATGATCAACGAGAAACCGGTGGAGATCTCCACCTCCACCGGGTCGATGGTCAGCTTGCCCGCCTTGAGAGGGAACAGGGCGCTCCTGCGCAGCAGGAAGCGCCGATACGAGATCCCGTCGTAGGTGGTGGGCTCACCGGTGATCTGGGCTTTGGGCGTATCGGTATCCTCGGACCAGAACCCGTCCAGCTTGGGCATCTTGAACCCGTCGATGCCGGTGACGTCGACGCGCGAGTACAGGTAGATGGCGAGGGTCACCTGCTCGCCGAGGTAGGCCTGCTTCTTGTCGAGGTAGGCGACCAGGAAGAGGTCGCTGTCGCTGGCCTGCGGGTGGCCGCCGCCGAAGAACTCGTTGAGCAGCTCCTGGGCATCGGGGTCCTGGCCGCCCAGGATGTTGCCGAGCTGGCCGAAGGGGTTGAAGGGCTGGGAGGGGTTGGCCGTCGAGGGCGGGGGCTGCCTGCGGCCGGGGCGGCTCACGCCCCCCGCGACCACCTTGATGCGCAGCGCCCCGGTTTCATAGGTCTTGCCGCGGTAGACGAGCCTCCCGGGGGGGATCACGCAGGTGCCGGCGTGGCGAGGCTGCAGGATGAGGCTGAAGACCCGCGAGTTGCGGAAGCTGGGCGGGCCGCGCCCCATGACGAAGGAGGTCTGCTGCGACTTGGAGCGGGAGAGGACCTCGAAGTCGGGCGCCTCCGGCAGCCGCAGCTCCTCGCCTTCGCTTCCCGCGCCCGCGTCCAGGGCCACCGTGACCGTCAGCGTCAGGGTCTCGTCCAGGCCCATCTCGTCGCGGTCGGTGGTGGCGAAGAACTCCACGTCGGCCGCCGCCGCCCCGGCGGGCGCGAGCGCCGCCAAGAGGCCGGTGAGCAAGGCCGCCGCGAGGCGGGGCATTGGGCTAGACAGGCTGGGTCGATGCCACACGCTTCACCTTCCGACATTCACGCCCTGGCTCGAAGGGCTACCAGGGCTTGTCCGGTTTGCGCACCCGGGAATTCTTCTTCTTCTGGTTCATCAGGAACTGCTTCTCGTTGCGGCGCAGGGCGTCGAGGAGCCGCTCCGCCTCCTGCTGATCGATCTCCTCTGGCTTGGGCGGCTCGTTCGCCGAGCTCGTCCCGCCGTCCACCGAACCGGCATCCTGCGCTCCTCCGTCGGCGCTGCCGTTCTGCTCGCTCTGGCCGCCGCCGTCGCCTTGGCCTGCGTCGCCCTGGCCGCCGTCTGCCTGCGTACCTGCGTCTGGGGCTCCTCCGTCTCCATCGTCAGCATCACTTCCTCCGCCGTCGCGGGAGCCTGCGTCGGGGTTGTCCTTGCTCTGGCCTCCGTCCGGTGCCTGGCCGCCGTCACCACCGCCGTCAGGGGTGCCGCCGTCGCCCGGCGTCGGCTGGTTCTGCGGCGGGGTCTTCTTGCGCAGCAGGATCTCCAGATTGCGGCGCGCGGGCTCGAAGTGGGGATCGAGCTTGAGAGCCTGCCGATAGGCGGCCATGGCGTCGCCCTTGAGATCCAGGCCGACCAGCGCGTTGCCCAGATTGAAATAGTCGCGAGGCTTGAGCGAGTCGCCGGCCCGCGAGAGGGCTGCCTCGTAGGCGCGCTTGGCGTCGTCGGTACGCCCCATCTTCAGGTAGACGTTGCCCAGGTTGTACAGAAGCTCCGGGCTCTCGTTGAGCTCCTTCTGCGCCTGCTCGTAGTGGCGCAGCGCGACCTCGTAGTCGCCCCTGCCGTAGGCTTCGGTGCCCTGCTCGACCTGCGGATGGTTTCCCTCGAGCAACCCGGCGGCGCGCGCGGGCAGGGCGTGGCCCATCATGACCGCAGCGGCGGCCACCAGGGCGCAGAGCGGTAGGACGGGCCTCATGCGCGCCGCTCCTCTCGTCCGGGGCGAATCGCGGCGCCCAGCAGCAGCAGCAGCAGCCCCGGGAGCGCCAGGTGCTGGAACCGCTCGTCGTACTTGACCGTCAGCCGGCTCTCGAACTCCGCCTTGTCCAGCCGGTCGAGCTCCTCCCAGACCTCCTGCACCCCCACGCTGCCGGAGACCGAGTGGATGTACCTGCCTGTCGTCTGGTCGGCGATGGACTGCAGCCCGGCCTCGTCGAGCCGGCTCATCACCGTCTTGCCGGCGCTGTCCTTCTTCCAGCCCACCGCAGTGCCGTGCTCGTCGAGCTCGGGGATGGGCTCGCCGGTCAGCGACCCGATGCCCACGGTGATGACCTTGATACCCAGCGCCTTGAGCCCCTCCAGCTGCTCGGACACGTCGCTGCCCGCGGTGTCCTCGCCGTCGGTGAGCAGCACGATGGCCCGCGCCTTGGCGCCGCGCTCGGCATCGACGAGCAGCCCTTTGGACTCCTCCAGGGCCCGCGCGATGTTGGTGCCCTGCACCGGCATGCTGGTCGACTCGATCGCCCGCAGGAACATCTTGGCCGCGGCGTAGTCGCTGGTCAGCGGGCATTGGGTGAAGGCGTCTCCGGCGAAGACCACGATGCCCACCCGGTCGCCCCGCAGACGGTCCAACAGCGACGAGAGCTCGAGCTTGGCCCGCTCCAGGCGGCTGGGCTTGATGTCCCGGGCGAGCATCGAGCTCGAGGCGTCCAACGCCACTACCAGATCGATGCCATAGCGCTTGGCGAGCTCCTTGTGCGTGCCGCACTGCGGCTGCGCCAGCGCCAGGGCGAACAGCCCCAGCGACAGGCCGGTGCACAGGTCCTTGACCCCACGGCGCAGCGGTGCGGCTCCGGGCACCGCGCAGGACAGGGTGGCCGGCAGGATCACCGTCTGGAGCCGCTTCTGGCGGCGCAACATCCCGATCAGCGCCAGTGCCAGCACGAGGACCATCGCCCCCAGGCCGAGCAGGTACTCCGGCTTGGCCAGCCGGACCGCGAACCCCAAGACCTCGAACTGGATGGCGTTCACGGGAAGCTCCTCCAGCGGGTCGCCGACAGCAGGAGCTCCAAGAGCAGCGCGATGACCGCGGCGAGCAGCAGCGGCTCGTAGGTCTCGGTGTAGTTCTCGTAGCCCCCCGCCTGGTAGAGCTTGGTCTTCTCGAGCTGATCGAGGATGTCGTTGAGGCCGCTCTCCAGGCTCTTGCGGTCCGTCGCCTTGTAGAAGCTGCCCCCGGTCTCTGCAGCCATCGTCTGCAGCAGCTCCGGGTTCACCGAGAGGTCCACGTTGCGGAAGGTCTGGTTGCCGAAGAAGTCCTGGCCGCTGGGGAACTTCACCATCCCGCCCTTGCCGACCAGGATGGTGTAGATGCGCAGCCCCAGATCCTTGGCGATGGCGGTGGCCTGCAGCGGCGAGATGTTGCCGGCGTTGTTGTCGCCGTCGGTGATGAGGATGACCACCTTGCTCTTCGCCCCGCTCTTGCAGAACGTGTCCTTCTTGCTCGGGTCCCGCTTCTCGTCCTCGCTGCGGGCCTCGCAGAGGCGGTTGATGGCGGTGCCCACCGCGTTGCCGATGGCGGTGCCGTCCTCGATGAGCCCGGTGCGCACCGAGTCGAGGATCTCGCCCAGCACGTGATAGTCCAGCGTCAGCGGAGCCTGGGTGTAGGCCTCCCCGGCGAAGACCACCAGCCCGATGCGGTCGTTGGTGCGCCCCTCGATGAACTTGCGCAGCACCTCCTTGGCCACCGTGATGCGGTCCTTGGGGGTGAAGTCCATCCCGTTCATCGAGGTGGAGATGTCCAGCGAGACGACGATGTCGATGCCCTCCACCGACAGGTCGCGCACCCTGGCCCCGCGGATCTGCGGGCGGGCGATGGCCACGCAGGCCAGGCACACCGCGCTCAGGCGCAAGAGATGCGGCAGCCACCAGGTCCCGGCCAGCCCGCGCGGGCCCTGCTTGAGCAAGCCGGTGAGCGGGAAGCGCAGCGCCGCCGACCGCCGCCGCTCGAGCACGATGAGGGCGACGACGAAGAGGGCGCTCACCCCGAGCACCAGGAAGAACCAGGGATCGTGCCAGACCAGTCCCTTCGTCATGGCGCGGCCGCTCCGGTGTGAGACCGACCCTGGCGCACGGCGCCGCGGGCGGCGGACGCCGGCACGGTGTCGCGCACGAACCCGAAGGCGTCCTCGATGGCCTGCTTGCACGAGGCCGGGGTGGGCTGGAGCTTGGCGTACTTGACGAGGTCGCCCTCACTGCACCAGGCCTCGAAGCGGGAGTAGACCAGTCCGGGGGTCGCGGTGCGGGTGAGAGTGGCCAGCAGCTCCTCGGTGGTCATGTCCAGGGCGAGGAAGCCGAAGCGCTCGCCCAGATAGTCGCGCAGGATCTCCGAGAGGAGGAAGTGGAACTCCTTGGCGCGGCCCTGGCCCGGCAGGTCCTCGCGCTGCAGCTCCTCGAGGCGGGCCAGCGCCCGCTCGTGGGCCGGAGCTCGCGGCACGATCGGGGCGACCGGGACCCGCTTGGGGCGCCCCTTGAGCCAGCGCCACAGCAGCAACAGGGTCAAAGTCGCGAGAATCGTCCCGGCGATGATCCACAGGGCGGTGTAGCGCGGGACCAGCACCTCCACCGGGGGAAGGATGTCGTGCAGCTCGGCCTCTTGGTCCTCGGGGAGGACCCCGGTCCCGGTCACCGTCGGCGCCTGGATCGTGAGCCGCCGCAGGCCTTGGGGGCCGGCGGCGGAGAGGACCAGGCTGCCCAGCGGCTTCTCGCCCAGCTCGAAGAGCAGCGCCTCGATCACGAAGCGGGTGACCGTCTCCCCGTCCTTGGTCGCGCGGGTGGGGGTGATCCTGACGAGGTCGAACTCCTTGCCCAGCGACAGGTCTGGCGGCAGCTCGTAGCGGACCTCGCTTGAGTCGCGGACCTCGATGGTGAGCGTGAAGCTCTCGCCCAGGCGCACCTGGTCGGGGCTCACCACGGCGCTGACTGCGCGGGGGGCCGCCTGCGCAGAAGCGCGCGCTGGGTCGGTGTCGGCCTCTGCCTCTGCCGGCGCCTGAGCACGCGCGGGGGACGCGACGACCCCGAGGGCGAGGAGGAGGGCGAGGGTGGCGGCGCGGGGGAGCATCGGGACTCGGGTCAGGCGGCCAGGCGGCGCGCGCGGGCATGGAAGAAGGTGACCAGCGACTTGACGTAGTCCTCCCCGGCGCGCAGCTCGACGAAGTCCATGGACAGCTTGCGGAACAAGCGGGTCCGCTCCTCGCGGCGGGCCGCCACCACAGAGGCGAAGTGCTCGCGCACCCGGGCGCTGCCGAAGTCGACGCGCAGGCGCTCGCCGGTCTCGGGGTCCTGCACCAGGGCGATGCCGCCCTTGGGCAGCGCCTCCTCGAGCGGGTCGCGCAGCGCGATGGGCACCAGGTCGTGTCGGCGGGCGGCGATGCGCAGCGACTGCTCGTAGGAGTCGGCGATGAAGTCGCTGACCAGGAAGGACACGCAGCGCCGCTTGGCGACCTGGGTCAGGTGCTGCAGGCCGGTGTTGAGGTCGGTGCGCCGGCCCTGGGGGCTGGCGTTGAGGATCTCGGTGATCAGCCGCATCACGTGCTTGCGGCCCTTCTTGGGAGGCACGAAGCGCTCGACGCGGTCGGTGAAGAGGATGAGCCCCACGCGATCGTTGTTGGTGATGGCGCTGAAGGCCAGCAGCGCGGCGATCTCCGCGGCAATCTCCCCCTTGGTCTTGTCGCGAGAGCCGAAGTCCTGCGAGGCCGACAGGTCCACCACCAGCATCACCGTGAGCTCGCGCTCCTCGGCGTAGACCTTGACGTAGGCGTCGTTCATCCGTGCGGTGACGTTCCAGTCGATGGAGCGGATGTCGTCCCCGGGCTGATAGGGGCGGACCTCCTCGAAGGTCATGCCGCGGCCCCTGAAGACCGAGTGGTACTCGCCGGCGAGGGTCTCGTTCACCACGCGCCGCGTGGTGATCTCGATCTTGCGCAGCTTCTTGATCAGCTCCTTGGGGACCATGCGGGCTCCAGGCCTCAGACCCCGGGCTTCAGGCAGGCTCAGGTCGCATCCCTGGAGCCTTAAGGCCTGGGGCCCGGAACCTGTCCTTAGGGCACTTCCACCCTGTCGAAGATCTTCTGCAGGATCCGCTCGCTGGTGAGCTCCTCGGCCTCGGCCTCATAGGTGATGGAGACGCGGTGGCGCAGGACGTCGAAGCCGATGGCCTTGATGTCCTCGGGGGTCACGAAGCCGCGGTGGCGCAGGAAGGCGTGGGCGCGCGCCGCCAGGCTCAGGTAGATGCTGGCGCGAGGCGAGGCGCCGTACTCGATGTAGTCGGCCAGGTCCTTCAGGCCGGCCTTCGCCGGGTCGCGGGTCGCGAAGACCAGGTTGACGATGTAGTCCTTGATCTTGTCGTCGACGTAGATCTGCTCGACCACGCCGCGGATTCGCAGGATGTCCTGGGGGGCGAGGACCTGCTCGGCCCGCGGCACGTGGGCCATGGACATGCGGTCCATGATCTGCCGCTCCTCCTCCTTGGAAGGGTAGTCGACCTTCACCTTGAGCATGAAGCGGTCGACCTGCGCCTCGGGCAGAGGATAGGTGCCCTCCTGCTCGATGGGGTTCTCGGTGGCCATCTCCAGGAAAGGGGAGGGCAGCGGGAAGGTGCGCTCGCCGATGGTGACCTGCCGCTCCTGCATCGCCTCCAGCAGCGCGCTCTGCACCTTCGCCGGGGCGCGGTTGATCTCGTCGGCCAGCACCAGGTTCGCGAAGATGGGGCCCTTGCGCACGGCGAACTCGGCCGTCTTCTGGTTGTAGATGGTCGTGCCCACCACGTCGGCGGGCAGCAGGTCGGGCGTGAACTGCAGGCGCATGAACTGGGCGCTGAGCGCGTCGGCCAGGGTCTTGATGGTCAGCGTCTTGGCCAGCCCGGGCACGCCTTCGAGCAGCACGTGCCCGCCGCAGACCAGCCCGATGAGGACGCGCTCCAGCATCGGCTTCTGGCCGACGATGACCTTGCCGACCTCAGCCAGAAGGTTGTCGACGAAGGCGCTCTCCC